>DAORJH010000212.1:0-4991 GCA_035438925.1 Bacteroidia bacterium
GATATGCATTGAGAGCGCTACAAGCAGATGATATTAATAAAAAAGCCCCCAATTCATCATTGGGGGACTTTTCGTTTAAAGCGTAAATTAATTAACCAAGGTACGCTTTTAATAATCTGCTTCTGGAGCCGTGTTTTAAACGACGTACGGCTTTTTCTTTTATTTGACGAACACGTTCGCGTGTAAGATCGAATTTTTCTCCTATTTCTTCCAATGAATGAGCATGTGCCCCGTTCAGTCCAAAGAATAACTTAACTACATCTGCTTCTCTGTCAGTTAAGGTAGCCAGTGAACGGGAGATCTCGCTTTGAAGACTTTCCTTCATTAAGAATTTTTCCGGACTAACTGCCTCATCATTTTCCATGAGATCGTATAAACTACCTCCATCTTCATTCAAATTCAAGGGAGCATCCATACTCATGTGACGGTGATTGTTTCGCATGGTATCCTGAATATCTTCTGGCAGCATATCCAAAGCTTCGCTCACCTCATCGTAACTTGGTTCACGTTCCAGATCTTGCTCTAATTTAGAAAGTGCTTTATTGATCTTGTTGATCGCGCCGATCTTGTTCAATGGCAAGCGCACAATACGACTTTGTTCTGCTAAAGATTGAAGGATGCTTTGACGGATCCACCAAACGGCATAAGAAATGAATTTAAATCCACGGGTCTCATCAAAACGCTGAGCTGCTTTTATCAATCCCAAATTTCCTTCATTGATCAGATCAGGCAAACTCATTCCCTGATTCTGGTATTGTTTACTTACCGATACAACGAAACGCAAATTGGCTTTTACCAATTTATCCAGGGCTTTTTGATCGCCTAGTTTGATCCTTTGTGCAAGAACTACTTCTTCTTCAGCAGTGATCAATTCAACCCGGCCAATATCCTGTAAGTACATATCAAGTGATGCCGTTTCACGATTCGTGATCTGTTTGGTTATTTTTAGTTGGCGCATAGTTTCCCTGTTTTAGTAGTAATACGTATATATTGGATATAGCGTTGGGTAGAAAGTTTAGTTACGGGGCTTCTAAATATTAAAAGTTACAAATGAATAAGAGAACTGTGTATTTGCCTGAGTGAAGTGGTAGCATTAGGTTGTTAAAATATTCCTTCAAATGTTAAAATGAATGAATTCATGTAAACCTAATTCATTTGATTTACAGTCACTTCTCAACTACATTCCAATTCACAGCAATTCTTTGTAATTTCGAATACAAATAAAGAAAGCCCGGGGAAAGAACTATGTTACGTCGACTCAACATCACAAATTTTGCCTTAATTAACGAAATGGATGTCCGTTTTCCCGGTAAACTCACGGTGATCACGGGTGAAACCGGAGCTGGAAAATCGATCTTTTTAGAAGCATTGGCTCTGGTTTTGGGAAAAAGAGCCGATACAGCCAGTCTGCAGAATAAAAATAAGAAGTGCGTTATTGAAGCAGAGTTTGATGCCGGCAAGCTGGATCTGAAAGAATTCTTTCAAAGAGAAGAGTTAGATGAAGAAAAAACATTGGTGTTGAGAAGAGAGATCAATGCAGAAGGAAAATCGAGAAGTTTTTTAAATGACACGCCGGTAAGCTTAACAGCGTTGAAATACCTTTCGGAACAACTGATCGATATTCACTCACAACATCAGACATTGTTATTGAATCAATCCAACTTCCAGTTGGAAGTACTGGATGCCTTTGCCGGAACAGCTGATGCGTATAAAGAATACAAAAAAGATTTTTCTCAATTAGGAAAATTAAATCAGCAATTAAGTGCCTTTCAGGAACAAGAAGTTCAGGCAAAAAAAGAATTGGATTATTTTCAATTTTTATACAATGAAATGCAGGAGGCAGATCTTCAACCTGGTGAATTGAAAAAACTGGAAGAAGAAAGTAAGATGCTTGAAAATGCAGAGGCGATAAAAAGCAATCTGGTGAACATTACCAATGCCATACATGGAGGAGAAAGCAATGCGCTCTCTGAACTATCGAAAATGAAGCAATTGATGCAAAGCATTTCGAAGTACGGAGAAAAATATTCAGAATTGTTTGAGCGTCTTAATTCCATTTACATTGAATTAAAAGAATTCGGAGCAGATGTTGAAACGACAGGAGAAGATGTGGTGTTTGATGCAGCACGTTTAGACACAGTGAACTCTTCAATCGACAAGATTAGTCGTCTATTAAAAAAACATCACGTTTCCACCGAAGAAGAATTGCTGAAAGTAAAACAAGAGATCGAGGAGAAACTCAGCAACTTCAATTCACTGGAGGCACAATTAAAAGAAACAGGAAAACAAATAGATGCACTCAAAGCGCAATGCCTGAAAAAAGCAAAAGCCATCAGTAAAAGCCGACAAGCAGCAGTAAGTGGAATTGAAAAAGAAGTGAAGAATATTCTTGCTGAGCTTTCTATGCCCAATGCGGTATTTACAATTGAGCTAACGGATCTGGAAGAGATAAGCAGTACCGGTATTGATAAATTAAGATTTTTATTCTGTGCCAATAAAGGCGGTGTATTAAGCGAATTACAAAAAGTGGCCAGTGGAGGAGAATTATCCAGGCTAATGCTCACATTAAAATCAATGCTAGCAGCAAAAAAAGAATTGCCGGCTATTATTTTTGATGAGATCGACAGTGGTGTAAGTGGTGATGTAGCAGATAAGATCGGGACGATCTTAAGCAAGATGGGTAAGAGCATGCAGGTGGTTTGCATAACACATTTGCCACAAATTGCCAGCAAAGGAGCCCATCATTTATTTGTTTATAAAGAAGACGGGGCAAAACAGACCACGTCACACATCAAGGAACTCAATAAAGAAGAGCGCATTACAGAGATCGCAAAAATGCTCAGTACCGGCAATCCAACACCTTCAGCTGTAAAAAACGCGAAGGAGTTGCTGAATATGAATTGAATCTCCTGACACCCTTTATGGGCTTACACAACTTTTTGCGTTCTTGTGTCGTTCCTACGGAGCTCTTTTTTACACTAATGGCATTAGGTTACAAATGTTTTGTTCCTACGGAACAAAGAGTAAGGATTCGTTTTGTTACCGAACAAAGGACCACTTTCTCTTTTGTAACACCATTTCCTTAGACCCCTTTAGGGGTCACAAGGTGGTATAACCTTAAATACACAGAAACTTAAGCCCAATGGGGGCGGCACTTACAAAGAGTAAATGGGAATTGCTTTTCTGTTAGCGTTCTTGTGTCGTTCCGATGGAACTATTTTTTCGTTCCAGGCATTAGGCTTACAAATGTTTTGTTCCTATGAAACAAAGAGTAAGGATTCGTTTTGTTACCGAACAAAGGACCGCTTTCTCTTTTTGTAACACCATTTCCTTAGACCCCTTTAGGGGTCATATAACGGTATAACCTTAAGCACAAAGAAACTTAAGCCCAATGGGGGCGACACCTACAAGGAGTGAGTGGGACTTGTTTTCTGTTGGCGTTTTTGTGTCGTTCCTACGGAACTCTGCTTAGATATTTTTTGTTCCTAAGGAACAATACTGTAAGTCTAACTTTCATTCTGTAATAAATCTTCTTCTGACCCCTTTAGGGGTCATATAACGGTATAAGTTTAAACACAAAAGAGCTTAAGCCCCGTAGGGGCGACACAAGGCCTGCGTCTTTACGGGGCGTCGACTCTTTCGCTAAATTAAACTTAAGAAAAGCACAATAAAAAAGAGAATGTTATAAAGATCCGTTTTCTTTTTTTCAGTATTTAGCACCGCTTACGGTCTTTATTTACTTTTCTTGCGATCCATAAGGACAAATTTCCATCTTTAGAACATCCCCGAAAAAATCACTAAATTCGTTGTATGAGAGTTAAACTTTCCGTTTTTTTATCTGTTTGCATTCTATTCCTTGCATTCACATCCTGCAAAAAGAAAAAAGATACCGAGCCAGTGCCCGATAATTCAAACATCACAACTACCGGCGCTACCCCTACTCCATCCTTAATGTACAATGGCAAGTTAATCGCAGAAAAATATTATTCCTGGAGTTTAGGTAGTGGGAATTTTGTTTCTTACTTCTGCAAGTCCATCATCACGACTTCGGCTTCAACAGAACTTGGAATTGTTTCGTCAGGAATGAATCTGGGAATTCTAAAAACAAACAATATACAATTACAATATAATCCCGGAATCAAAATGTATCTTGATTCAACAGGTGCAATTAATTACTCTTCTACTATCAGCTACCAGCATAATTCAGCAGGATTAGGGAATATTAATTTCACTAACACCGATACTTTTCCCCGTTACACTCCCATGCTTGCTGCTGGAGTTAATGATACGGTTGAAAAATCTAAAAACTTTATTGTTCCCCTCGCCGGACTAACCTATTACAATACGGTTTTTATAGGAATATACGATCCCTCACAACCACTTCTTTCCGCAAACAAAACGGTTAACTTCGGTTCGGGTAACGTAACCTTCACTCCGTCTGATCTTGCCGTACTTCCTAATTCATCAGGATGTGTAATAAGGATCATTATCAAAAAATACAACGATCAAACGATCAATGGAAAATTGTTCAGATTTGAGAACGATTCCTACAATGATTTTTATACGATTCTGAAGCCGTAAAGCAGAAGTTAATGAATTATATCCCGGGACATGATCCCGAAACAACTCACTTCCCGTATTTCTTTTTCATCTCCTCGATGTACTTAGCGCGTTCCTCCGGACTCATTTTCATGATTTCGGCCTGTCCTTTTACACCTGGAGCTCCGGTTGCTGATCCACTTTCACTCTTTGTATAACCGGCAGGCAATTCAAAATCACTTTTTGAAAAACTTTTCTTTTCAAATTTCACCAATTCCATGGTCATATCCCCGTCCTTATTCTTGTGCGTCATTTTCACCGGCATTCCATCGCAGCCTGCATCTTTCAATGCCTTATCTCTTTTTGTGGAACCCATTTTTTTATTTGTTGCAAGCGCCTCAGCATACTTATTGAAATCTGCTATATCTTTTGTGTTCCAAACCTCGTGCGTT
>DAORJH010000213.1:0-4933 GCA_035438925.1 Bacteroidia bacterium
AAGCGCTTTATTGAGTTCCCCTATATCTGTATAGAGTATTCCTAAACCCAGAAACTCTTTTGTGATTCCGGAAGTATCTCTGATCTCTTCAAAAGTTTGCAGACTTTTATGAAAGAAGTGAGACGAAAGTTCTATATTGCCTTTTATCTTGAAGTAATTGGCAATGCCATTGAGTGCTCTGCCTGATTTTCTTTTAAAGGAAATCAACTCTTGAACTGATAGCGACCTGTTCTTTATGTTTTTTTCTGCAATGAGCAGGCCCTTATTCCAATAGAAGTAGGCTGTGTCGGGTTCTGCGGGCATAAATGCAGAGCCGATTTTTAATAATGCTTGCACCCTGGCAGTATCATGTTTTGCGTTTTTTTCTATGCGCTTTAGTGAATCAATTACATTCGTTTGAGAAAGTATTACTTCACTAAAAAGGAGCATGAATACCCAAGAAGCAATATTTTTGCAAACCTTCAAAAGACTTCAATTAAATTAACTCACTTTTTCTTCTTATTCTCACCCCAGGTCTTGTAAACATCTTGTTGTTTGGGCCTGAACGCCGGAATTCTCCTTAAGGGTTCGCATTCCTTCAATGTAGCAAAGCAATCAGCTGGCAATTGCTGATACAAAGCTGTTCCCATTGTTTTCCATTTGATCATTTCATCACTTACGTCTTTTACTGCTTTTGCGGGATTGCCAACGATCACTTTTCTTTTTTCAAAAACAGTATCGGCCGGAACAAATGAAAGAGCTCCAACGATGCATTCATCTCCGATCACCACATTGTCCATTAATACAGAGTTCATTCCTATTAGGCAGTTCTTACCTAAAGTAGCTCCGTGTATAATGGCGCCATGACCCACATGAGCACCTTCTTTCAACAATACTGTTGTGCCTGGAAACATATGTACCGTGCAATTCTCCTGTACATTGCACCCATCTTCAATGATGATCTCACCCCAGTCGCCACGAATTGCAGCACCGGGACCTACATAAACATTTTTACCTATAATGACATTGCCGGTTACCGTTGCATTGGGATGAATGAAAGCACTTTTGTGGATGACGGGCTTATAGCCGTTAAATTCAAATACATTAGCCATAGGCTAAAAATATGTTTTTAATTGGGAAAAGAGAAAGAAAATGAGAAGCAAAAAAAGCCTATAAATCAGGTATTTTGGCATATTTTCATTATTGCTATTAATTGTAGCAATCAAATGCCTTAAAACGTAGTAATTTTGAATTATAAAATATTGAGATATGCAGACAACGATTCAATTTGGGAACCCATCTACTTTGCAAGAGTGGAGCAATTTTAAGGGGAAATTACAGCAGGCGAAGAAAGAAGAGATCAGTTTGTTGAAGAAAGGTGGAGGCACAGAAAGCTTGATCTATCAGCTCACCAAACAGATGAATTTAGGCATGCTGAAATAGTTTCAGCGAAAAAGATACTCGAAATAAAGATTCTGTGTTGGATTGAAAGAGATCCGCTTTTGGAGCAAGCCGTTTTTCTGCAGGATAACATCTGCGTGATCGGTCTTTGCCGGATTCATGGGGTCATTATAACGAAGGATCCTGAACTTAGCTTTTTTATTCTTCCCATTTCTTTGATTCAGGATGATTTGATCACTTTCGCTATAAGTGGTGTCAATAGTCGGAGTGTTGTTAAAGGGCAGGGGATTGTTGGCTAAATAAGGTTCATTGTTGATCTCTTTCATTTGCTGTTCGTTCAGCATTTCTTTTGTTGTAGTTTTTACCAGTGCTCCTTTACTGTATTGTTTTTGCTCCTGAAGTTCGCCGTTCTTATAAAGTGTTATTAATTTTTCGGTTTCTTCCCAGCCTTCTGCTTTTTTTGTGAGAAGGGTATACATTCTTTTTTCACCATTAAAAAAACTGATCACACTGCTGATAGTATCACCGGCCGGCATCATACGATACATCCGCATGTCGATCTTTTTATCATCGGAAGTGTCATATTTATTCAAAGTAATATTTACAAGATCGATGGATTCTGTTCGTTTTCTGTCAATGATCTTACCACTCCGGGTATAGGATTCCTCTATTTTTTCATACTCCTTTATTTTTCCACCTATGAGTCGCCCATGTGTATAGACAATTTTTGTTTTATTCGGATCGCTGGAAAAAAGATAGACTGTCGGTTCCACTCCTTTGCTATAAAAATCGTAGTACAATTGTTTTTCCGGACAACCTTTTTCCCCTATGAAAAAATGATGAAGTAATTTAATGGAAGTATCTGCCCCCTGCTTGATCTTTACTTCTTTGACTTTGTTTTTGGCAAGCTGATCGGAAGATGAAAAAGTATAATCAATTCGGCATTTTTGCGAATAGCCAACTACTGTAACAAGAAAGCACAAAGGCAAAACAAAAAGATCTCTAATTTTCATCGAAGTAAATGTAAGGAAAAAATGGACTTTTTATTGGTGCTGTAACCACCGAAACCTGATCGAAGCAGCTAAAACTTGATCAGAATCTCCATTCGGATAACCACATAAACATCGAATCAAAAAATTAAGTACATTTGCCTCTCTCAAATTGGGGGATTAGCTCAGCTGGCTAGAGCGCTACCATGGCATGGTAGAGGTCATCGGTTCGACTCCGATATTCTCCACTGAATTATGAACCCTTGGCGCATTCCTCCAAGGGTTTTTTGCTTTTTCAATTCTTCTTTTTGATAACTGAACATGACACTTTCTGAACATCATCATTTATTCCCTATATTTGGTTATCAGCGCAGTCAATAATATGAACTTCTTATTTGCTGAAAGCAAAATCTAACAGGTGGAAAAAATGATCGCTGAATTTCTTAAGTGTAAACTGTTTTCTACAACAAGAAATCGATTTACAGTTACTCTTCTTATTTTCTGTTTTAAAATTTTGGCACAAAGATCATGTGAGATCAAATCTCGTCCCTTTATTTCAGGCGAGACAATGATCTATGATGTGTATTATCATTGGGGACTTATTTGGGCCCACGCTGGTGAATGTACCTTTTCTGTGAAAAAAGAGGAATTCGCAAATACACCAACTTTACATTTTGTCGGAGAAGGACATACCATCAACAGCTACGATCATTTTTTTAAGGTTCGCGACCGATTTGACAGCTGGACGGATACGAATAGCCTGGCGCCTTACCGTTACATTCGTAATTCACACGAAGGAAGCACAAAGACCTATAACGACAGTTACTTTGATCACAAGAAAAGATCCATCATCTGTTATAAAGTGATTGGAAAGAATTCTGAAGTAAAAAAGGATACAGTGAAGTATGTAGCATGTACATTTGATGTGCTTTCCATGATCTATTATGCACGTTGCATCAATTACAGCAACTATAAAAAAAATGATAAAATTCCAATTTCCCTTTATCTGGACGGAAGCGTGAATGATTCTTTATATATCCGTTATATTGGTAAGGAAAAAATTAAAACAAAATCAGGAGAAAGAACCTGCATTGTCTTCTCTCCGCTTTTATTAAAAGGGACAATATTCGCAGGGGGCGAGAACATGACTGTTTGGGTGACGGATGATGAAAAGAAAACCCCATTACTGATTAAGTCATCCATTGTAGTGGGAGAGATACAAGTGAAGATGCGCGAAGTGAAGAATTAATACAGCAGCAGCTTTCTGATCAGTCAACCTTGTCGAGCTTCTTTTTTATTTCCGCCGTTAGTTTTTTCTGATCTTCAATTTCCTTTTTCACCTGATCTTCTTCATTTTCCTTGATATCTTTCTCGGCTTTCTTGATCTTATCCTTATAATCTTCATTATCCTTCTTCAGATCCTTGATGTCTTTCTCCAGGTCATTCTGCTGGTCTTCGAGTTTGTTCAATATTTTTTTGGAAGACTTAGCTTGCTCACTTACGGCATCCTTACTTGCATCAACTACTTTCTTTTGGGTTTTCACTTCATCTTTTTTCTTTTCTAAGGCTGCATTCTTCTCTACGACCTCTTTTTCTCCTTTTACGATCTTGTTCTTGTAATTTTCAATGTCATCCTGTTTGTCTTTCTTGTCTTTCTCCAGATCTTTTAATTTATCTTCCAGTTTTTCTTCTGCCTTTTTTGAATCCTTCAGCTGTTCTTCGATCGGGGCCTTGGTCATTTTCACAGAAAATTCCTTCACCATCTTTTCCATGTAACGATGTTTGTCCTTATCAGACGAATTCAGGTAAGTTCCTCCCAGATCAACTGCAACACTCATTTTGATCGTTTTTTCCTTCTCGTTCTCATCAAATTTAGCATAGATGTCCACCGGATTATTTCCCCAGTCCTTGATCAAAATATTATCACCGAAAACTTCTCCGTCACTGTCCTTTACCTTTTCATGTTTAAAATCCTTCATCACTTTTTTCCATTCATGAATTACTTCACTCATCTTGTTTTCATAAATAACTGAAGTCACAGCATCGTGCGATCCGGAGCTGAATTTTCCGTGTCCGTCTTTTACATCAATGGTTTGAGCAGAAATTCCAGCGGAAAGGGATAAGAGAATACAGGTAAAATTAATTTTCATGTCAGTAATTTAATCTATGTCCCACACACTGGGACGTTTCTTTTTATAAAAAGGCTTGAAATAATTCTTGTGCTCCAGAATAAAAGCCATGATAAAGTAGATGATGACGGGACTCCCAAACGTAAAAAAGGAAAGATAAATGAAATACATCCTTACCCTTGTGGTACGAATGCCGAGTTTTTTGCCCCACCATTCGCAAACACCAAATGCCTGATGTTCAAACCAGCGTATGATTCCTGTGATCATACACAAATATAGTAAAAATTAAAGGGAGTATTTGCTGTACGCTATACGATCTTCCTTAACAATGGACCTTCCAATGGCGCATTGAAGGCATTTTTTTCTTGAACAAAGATCATCGTAAAGTTGAATAAGCCCCTGGCTGTGCCGAGCGTTCATCCCCTTCCTTTTTAT
>DAORJH010000214.1:0-4913 GCA_035438925.1 Bacteroidia bacterium
GTGGTATTGATGATTCAAGATTAGATACGGATACATCACAAGTCATTTACCGTGATAAAAATAATTTTGCGCACAATGAATTTTACTTCCTTCCATTCCTACTTGGATTGTTAGGAATCTGGTTCCATTTCAAAAAGAACAAGCAGCAAGCCTGGGTGGTACTTTGTTTCTTCCTCTTAACAGGATTAGCAATTGTTGTTTATTTGAATCAAACACCTTACCAGCCACGTGAGAGGGATTATGCCTATGTGGGAAGCTTCTATGCGTTTGCTATCTGGATCGGATTGGGCGTGATGTTCCTTTATGAAATGCTGAGCAAGAAAATGGCCGGAATAGGGGCTGCGATCGGTTCTGGTGCTTTGTGTTTGATCGTACCTGGAATCATGGCGAAAGAAGGATGGAATGATCACGATCGTTCTCTTCGTACGCTTTCCCGCGATGTGGCTATCGATTATTTACAAAGCTGTGCTCCAAATGCAATTCTTTTCACCAATGGAGATAACGATACATTCCCATTATGGTATGCTCAGGAAGTGGAAGGTATCCGTACCGATGTAAGAGTAGTGAATCTAAGTCTTCTTCAAACGGACTGGTACATCAATCAAATGCGCAGAGCTGCTTATGAAAGTGCTCCTGTTCCATTTACGATTCCGGAAGAAAAATACCAGGCTAGTTTAAGAGAAGTAGTTTACTTCACCGGTCAGGATAAGAATCCAATGGAATTGAAGAAAGCGATTGATTTTGTTGCAAGTGATGATCCAAATAATAAAATTGATAATGGCGGAGGCGATCTTTTTGATGTATTGCACACAAAGAGTTTTTATTTGAATGTTGACAGCCTTCAGGTAATGAAGAATAAAGTCATCAGCGTGAAAGATACAGCAAGACTTGCCAAACAGATCCGCTTTGATCTCGGTGGCAGAAGTTATATCACTAAAAATGATTTGATGGTGCTGGATCTGGTTGCCCACAATGACTGGACTCGCCCTATTTATTTTGCCGTTACTACAGGTGATGAAGCTTATGTGGGATTGAAAAAATATTTCCAGCTGGAAGGATTGACCTATCGTTTTGTTCCAATTGAAGCATCAGAGAATGAAGATGCACAAGGCGGAAGAGTGAATACGGAAGTGATGTATGATAATTTGATGAACAAGTTCTATTGGGGAGGCATGGATAAAAAAGGCGTGAACCTGGATGAGAACTGCGTGCGTATGGTGGGTAATTTACGAATGCAGATGGGAGTGCTTGCGGGTGCTTTGATCAATGAAGGGAAAGATAAAAAGGCTAAGGACATCTTAGATAAGTGCCTTGCTGTAATGCCGGATGAAAATGTTCCTTATGATGCAACACTTTTCACTATTTGCGCTGCTTACTATCAAATAAAAGAAACTAAAAAAGCTAACGAACTGGCTAAAAAATTATTTGATATCTGTGAAGGCGACCTGAAGATCTACAATTCTCAAAGAGGTAATCACAGGGTGGCATTTGGCAGAGAGATCAACCAGGCAAAAGAAGTATTGAAACGTTTGGTTGGGATCACACAACAATTCAAACAGGATGATCTCAGTAAAGATTTCATGAACAGAATAACGCAAGTTATACCTGCTGAAGAGTTGATGCCGGAGGGCGAAAGAGCCAATCCCTAATATTCTAAATACTTTAGATTGAAAAATCTACTTCTCATACAGCCCAGGGCAATTTTCAGAAAATTGTATCCCGGGGCTGTATGGAAGATCCCAACGGATAAAAACGAGATCTATCTCACCTTTGATGATGGACCAGTACCGGGAATCACCGAATGGGTGTTGGATGAGTTGCATAAGTACAATGCCAAGGCCACTTTTTTTTGTGTAGGCGCCAATATTGAAAAACACCCTGCTATTTTCAATCGGATCTTGAAGGAAGGACATCAAGTTGCCAACCATACCATGACCCATATTAAGGGATTCAAGAAAAATGTGAGCGAATACCTTGAGGAAGCAAACAAGTGCAGGAATCTGGTTAAAAACCCACTTTTCAGGCCTCCTTATGGTCAACTTAAGCCAAATCAATACAAAGCACTCCGGTCGAATGGGTACAAAGTGGTGTTTTGGGACGTTATTTCATACGATTACGAGCAGATTTCGAGTGAAAACTGTCTTCAAAAGGTTATGACTAACACAGTTAGGGGCAGTATTGTGCTTTTTCACGATAGTAAAAAAGCTGAAAAAAATTTAAGATATGTATTGCCCTTATATCTAAAACATTTTGCAAATTTGCAGTTCAGCTTCAAAGCGTTAAATTGAATGTTCAAAAAGTTAGCTCTATACAGTATTTTTTGTTTTCTGCTTTTTTCTTGCGGAAGTTCATCGAAGTCGGTGATGGAAAGATCTTTGCATGTATACGGCAACAATGATCAGTGTAAAGCTGTTATCGAGAAGGCTGCTAAACTTCAAGGTGTTTCTGAAGCGCATTGGGATAAAGATTCTAAGTTGCTTACCGTAAAGCTTGACACGCTTACTACAAGTGTCAGTTTAATTCTCAAGTCAGTTGCTGCAGCCGGTTATGACAATGAAGAATTCATTGGTAATGATTACGCTTATCAGAAATTACCGGAAGCCTGTCATTACGAACGCAAAGAGAATTAATATTCTTTAAGCTTTACGAATACCCCCCCCTATCTTCCTCTGCCTTTATTTCATTAACTTTGATTGAATGAAGAATTTCAACATCTTTTTATTTTGCCTTCTGCTTTTCAACTCTTTCGGTCAAAAGAATGTTGAATTGCTTTCGCTTGAGTTGAAAGATGCAGAGAACAAAGTAGTGGTTGTCTGGGAAACCTCATCTGAATCGGACATCAAGCAATTCAACGTGTACAGGTCGGTTGACAGAACAAACTATTTCCTCGTTGGTGAGATCCCTGCCAAGAACAGAAAATACGGAGCGAAATACATACACAACGAACATACAGCAGGAGGTGGAATTGTTTATTACAGGCTGGATGCCATCAGTAATGACGGAAAACAAACAGTTCTTGGTAATTCTTCCATCGAAAGAGAAGACAAAGAGAAATCCATTACGGTCTATCCGAATATCGAGAATGGAACTATTCGATTGGTTTCTGCCGAACAGATCTTTACAATGGAACTGGAAATGATAGACATGCTCGGAAGAGTATATGCCTTAAGTTACGTGAAGGATAATACGCATGAACTTACAGTGATCACCGGACCGGTTCAGCAGGGACCTTACATTGTTGTTTGCTACATCAACGGAACACGTTACGTGAGAAAAAAGACCATGTTCATCTGAGAACAAGGCTAGACTTCACCAAAACGAAATAAGAATTACTTTTTGTTTGGATGACTGGATTGAATGGAGATTATCTTCCCCAGATTATCGAATTTTATCTGAATGGTTTCTTTGGGTTCAGTATCGATAGTGTATCCATACACAAGATATTCCATGTTGTTTGCATTCACATCGTACAAGATCTCCTTTGATAAAGTCAGAATTGGGTTATCTCTTCTGATACTTTTTGAAAGTGCTTCCAATGCTTCCGGCCCTACCATGTCTTTTACAGATTCTGATAAAAATGATTTGGCCTGTAGCTTATTCTCTCCATGAAGTGTCTTAACAAAATCCCTGAAGGTATCATCCAACAACTTATATCTTACTTCCATTGGATTCGCAGGAACAACGACCGTACTCACTTCCGCCTTTTTTGCATTGGAATTATTTTGGGCAAGTGTCACAAAAGACGTCCCGAAAAGAGTAAGTAGAATGAGGTTTCTGATAGTGATTTTCATACAGCTGAATTATTCTGTGAATTTACAAATTTCCTTGCGTGATACCTCAAGCTACAATCAATGGAACATCCATTTGCCTCAGCAGAAATACCAATAAATACGATTTTAACTTTTATTAATAGCTATGGAATTACTTTTTTTCTCCTCCACCCTTTTTCTCCTCGTTCTTGTTGCGTTCCATGATGCCATCCAGCAATTGCAATCCTAATAATCCATTGATGGGTCCGTTCTGTCCATCTCCATTTCCGGTAATGAGCACTTCAGGAATGATCTTGATCTTCTCTTTACCAATTTGTTCAGTTACTTTCAATTTGGTGAAATTATCTCCACCCATGGCTTCAACTGATAATTTATAAGCCTCTGCATTTGATTTACCAATGGCAAGGATCTTTTCTGCTTCTGCATTACCGGTTACGCTGATCTTTTCTGCTTCCGCATTCGCAAGTGCTTTGATCTTTTCTGCTTCTGCGCTGGCTGTTACTTTTGTTTTTTCGGCATCAGCACTCGCAATGATCTTTAAACGGTCGGCCTCGGCCACGGATGCAATTTTTACTCCACTGGCTTCTCCGGTTGCTTTCTTCACTGCCGCATCAGCAATTCTCTCTGCGATCAATACACCCTGATCTGCTTTCACGATTTCTTTTTGCATATCCGCTACAGCCGTTTCTTTCTCCAGCGTTTGACGTGTCATTTCGGCTTTCTTCTGCGTTTCAAATGTGGTGTTTTGTTCTTCTGCAATTTTACGATCGGTCAATGTTTTCATCAGACTTTCCGGAGGCACAATATCTCCGATCAAAGTATCTACTCCATTCACATTGTATTGATCCAGCACTTCTGAAATTCTCTTTTTAGCAGCATCTTGTCTTTCCTTACGTGAACTTAAAAAGGCGATCACATCACTGTCCTGCGCCGAGTTACGGAAATAGTTTCCGATCGTAGGCTCTAATACTTGACCAACTAAATTCATCATACTTCCGAAACGTGCAATTACTTTTGGCGCTTCGGTTGTTGGAATGTGAATGATCTGACTCACATCCAAATTAAAAGGGAAACCATCTTTACTTCTTACTGTGATGGTCGATAAATTTTTATCCAATTGATGGGATTCACTTCTTGCATTGG
>DAORJH010000215.1:0-4861 GCA_035438925.1 Bacteroidia bacterium
AGTATCAATACACAGGATTCACGCACACTGATCATTCAGCCTTGGGAAAAATCGATGTTGACTCCAATTGAGAAAGCCATTCAGCAAGCTAATCTGGGCTTTAATCCCCAAAACGATGGTGTTATTATTCGCATTGTTGTTCCACCGTTAACTGAAGAAAGAAGAAAGGAATTGACCAAGACCGCTAGAAGTTTAGGTGAGGAAGCGAAAGTTGCTGTAAGGAATTTGCGAAAAGATGCTATGGAATCTGCCAAAGGCCTGAAGAAACACGGAGTGCCTGAAGATGAGATCAAGGATGCAGAAACAAAGATCCAGAATTTAACGGATGGCAATGTTTCAAAGATCGATAAGCACATTGAACAGAAAGAAAAAGAGATCATGACCGTTTGATCAAACACCAGGTCAAGTCACAAAAAAACCCACTTTACGGAGTGGGTTTTTTCATTTTAGAACATTGGGACAAACGGTACTAGTTTATAGATCTACCAAGAAAATCAACCGCTATGAGCTCTTCGAGGGTATAACGTTTTCCATTTACAAAGGCAACGATCCAGGCATCCTTCTGACCTTTTGCTATTGCTTTTTGCCTGTGCTTTTCCGCTTCTTTTATAGTTTTGTATTCTTTCTGTGTGAAACGGGTAATACCATCAGGGTAATCCACCTCTTCCGGCTTACCATATTGAATCAGGTGATTGTATTTGTAATTCTGTGGATTGCGGTATGCTGCGATCTGAACTTTAAACACCATTCCATCTGCACAATAATCTCCGGCCATACTCATTAATTGAGCGTACACAGATGGGTCGTTCAGTGATTTGCCTTTTATTGGTGAGAAATCAGGAAGTGGTTGCGTAGAACATGGTCCGGATTCAGCTACTGTTTCTGTTGGTACTACAGTAGGTGTAATCTCTGTTGTTGGCGTTGGTGCTGTTGTTTCCGTTACAACTGCAACAGTTGTTTCAGTTGGAGTAACAGTTGGTGTAACAACAACCGTATTCGTTGGTGCTGTTGTGTTGGTTGCTACAGCTGAAGTTTGCGTGCCTGGAGAATAGAGATAGAAGTCTTTGTTCACTTCCATGTATTTGTCCAGATTTTCTATGTCAAGATCTTCTTCAACCGGATCGTAACCTTCGGCGCCTACTTTGATCCTGTAAATATAACCCGGACTCAATGCCATCAAATACTTACCCGTTTTATCATTGGATTCAAATGGTCCGATCATTTCCTTTTGTACAATCTTCACTACTTCAATGTTTGCCTTAATCGGCTTATCATTTCCATAAACGTGTCCTTTTAAAAGGGCTATGATAGGTTTGTCTCCTAAAACCCCCGGAGTAACCATGTAAATATCCTGACCACCTTTTCCACCAGCACCCGATCTGTCGCTGCTAAAAAAACCTTTATCTCCTTTTGAATTGATAACATAGTAACGATCATCTTCTGTTGTATTCAAAGGCAAACCCATATTCTTAGGGTCTGTCCATTCATTGTCTTTCTTCACAGAGAACATAATATCATAACCACCTATACTTGTGTGACCTTGCGAACTAAAGAACAAAGTGATCCCATCCGGATGAATAAAAGGTGCATCATCGTTGTATTTCGTATTGATCTTTGGTCCAAGGTTTTTTGCAGGACCCCATTCTCCATTTTCCAGCTCACTCACATAAATGTCTTTTCCTCCCATTCCTCCGGGTCTTTCACTTGAGAAATACAAATGTCTTCCATCAGCAGAGATGGAACAAGAACCTTCCCAAGCCTCAGAATTAATATTCTTATTGAGTTTAACAGGTTTTGTCCATTCAAATCCACTCAGGTGGCTCACATATATATCTCCGTCATCATTGTTACTTGCAAAGGTGAAAAGAACCATTCCATCGGGAGAGATCGCAATGGCAGCATCATTCCCCAATGTATTCACAGATTCGATAGGAATCGGTGGTCCGTAAGTAGTATCTGTTTCCTTGAAACTCATCATGATGTCTTCTCGGAAATGTCCGTCCTTGTCGGGCTTCAACTCTTCATTCAATCTTCCACCCATACTGTTCTTACCTGCATACGTGAAAATGATCATGGATTCATCTGTTGTGATAATAGGTGAACCTTCCAATTCTTCCGAATTAAGAGGACTTCCCAAATTGACAATTTCTGCAATTACTCTATTATCAACTAAAAACTTACCGTGCTTACACTGCTCTGCGGAATGTCTGGCATCCTCCATCATATCTCTTTCATCCTTTTTATTCGTTCCGGTTACTTCTTCCGCATATTTTTCAAGATAAGGTATGGCTTCATCGAATTTATAATTAAGGTGATAGGCCTTACCCAGATAATAATCGATCTCCGGTCCTTTTACTTCCTTTCTCAGATCTGAAAAAATCTCAATGGATCTGTCTTTTTTCTGAGGATAATGGAGGCAAATGATACCTAGACGGAATTTGTAATCGATGTTCTTTGGGTTTTTGGTGGAAAGCTGGTCGAAAAGTGGATAAGCTTCTACGTAGTCTCCCTGTCCGAATAAATGATAAGCCATTTCTTCCTGCTCTCGTTTGCTTAAGTCCTGCGCACTAAGAGAGAACACAGTTCCGATCAAGAATAAAATGAGAACAAGGAGACGATTTAAAACAATCATAAAAAAGGCTTAAATAAACCTGCATAAAATTTGCAATTAAAAAGAAGGTTTATCCTGTCCCTGACCTAAACTTATTAAAAGTCCTTTCTTAATAAGTCTAAATGCCCCGGAACGCCCTATCCACCGCAGTTACAGGGTGGACTAAAATATATTTTTGTGCCCGGAAGCGCATTATAAAAGCTATCCTGCACGGTTTTTGAGATAAGAATATTACGTAGATCAAGCCATCTTAAGTTTGTCAGCTTATCGAAATTTTCCGGAAGGTAATCGAGATTATTACTCCACATATCCAGGTAACGTAAGTTCTTAAGTTGCCCAAAACTATACGGAAGTGTACTGATCTCATTTTGATTGATGATAAGGTACTTCAGATTTTCCATTTGTCCGAAGTTAACGGGTAATCTTTCCAATCCGGTCTTAAAGATCACGAAATGCTGTAGGTTTTTAAGCGTAACAATACTATCAGGGATCTCTTTAATAGAATTTTTACTTAGATCGAGGTACTGCAGATTTTTAAGTTGAAGTATTTCTTTTGGAAATTCTTTGTATTTCTTTTTACGTAAAGTAAGTTTCACCACATTCGTTGGGTTCTTCAGTGCCTCATCAAGGTCAGTGTATTCCTGATAACCGGCAAGGGTCATTGAATCCAAGAGTACATCCTGAGAATGAAGAGATGATCCTGCGTAAAGCAAGAGAGTCATAGAGAAAAAAATCCTGATCGTTTTCATTTCTTCACAACAGCACAAAGTGTATTATTAATTTCTTCAATCAAACTCATGCACTTTCGTTTATCATTGTCGATGGCAGTTTTTAATTCATCAATACTAGCAAATTTCTTTTCTTCCCGTATATAACTTAAAAAGTTTATTCTTATTGTCTGCTTATAGATATCTTCTTCAAAATCAAAAATATTAACTTCAATCTTAAGATCAAGGCTAGTATCTGTGGTTGGATTGATTCCAATATTCATCATACCATAATATGCATTTCCTTTAACAACAACAGAAACAAAATACACTCCTTTTTTAGGAATGAGTTTGTCCTGTGAATCTATTTGAAGGTTAGCAGTAGGATATCCAATGGTACGTCCAAGTTTCTTGCCATGAATCACTCGGGCATATAAAAAATAATTATGTCCAAGAAAATTATTGGCCATGTTAATATGTCCTTGCTCCAATGATCTTCTGATTCGGCTGCTGCTGATGGCACTTTTATCAATATCCAAGGCATCGATCTCTTCTACCTTATAATTATACCTGCCCTTCAGCTCTTGCAAAAGACTTATGTTTCCTCCTCTTTTTCTGCCAAAATGATGATCATAACCAATTACAAGGTATTTAACCTGCAAACTTTTTAACAGAATCGTTTCTATGTAATCAACCGCTTCAATATTTGAAAAATCCTTATCGAAGGGATAAACAACAGCTACATCAACACCATAATTCTCCAGCATATCCAGCTTCTCATCAATTAAGGTAAGAAGTTTTAAGTCCTTGTTATCAGGATCCAGGATCTTTCTTGGGTGTGGCTCAAAGGTCAGGACAACGGTTTTGAGTCCATGCCTTTGTTTGAGCTGCTGTAAGCGACTCAGGATCTTTTGATGACCTAAGTGAACACCGTCAAAAGTGCCTATGGTCACAATGGTTGGACTTTCAATTCGAAAATGCTTGGTATTTCGTATGGTTAGCACTCTGTAAATTTACTGTTTTTGACTTGATTCGGATTGTAAAAATGCCCAATATCTGGCTCATTTAGAGGGATGAAAGACAAATAAATTGAGTAAACAGTGGAGTGACAAATGATTTTACTCAGTTTTTGATGAAAAAATAGGATGTTTTTTTGTTAAGAATACCTTAATAAATCACTCTTAAGGATAATGATTTTATAAGAAAAGCACTACCTTTGCGCCTGAAATTAAAAACAACATCTTTTATGTCTAAACAAGTTGGCAAAATAGCTCAGGTAATTGGTCCCGTTATTGACGTTCGTTTCGATCTGAATGGAGGCACTTTACCAAATATTCTCGAAGCACTTGAAATCGTGCGTGGAGGACAAAAAATCGTATTAGAAGTTCAACAACATATAGGGGAAGATACGGTTCGTACAATTGCAATGGACAGTACTGACGGAGTTTATCGCGGAATGGAAGTGATTGCTACCGGGAGCGCTATCACCATGCCTACGGGCGAGAAGATCAAGGGACGCCTTTTCAATGTAGTTGGAGAAGCG
>DAORJH010000216.1:0-4828 GCA_035438925.1 Bacteroidia bacterium
ATCCGATGAGAATTTCCAGGCTCCGGATTCCCCGTAAGGAAGAATCCCAAGTGCTTTAAAGGTCTTGGAATATTTCATATTATTCTTGTCGATGATGAGCACAAAATCTCCGAATACTGATTTTGCGTCTTCTGTCTTATCTGTTCCATTTTCGTAATACTTCACAATATTCCATGTATTGGCAGCTCTTTGTTTTTTGGAAAGTAAACTTAAAGCAGGACCTTCTTCGTATTTTTTACAGGAAGAAAACGGAAGAATGATTGTAGTGATCAGTGCCAGTAAAAGGGTCTTTTTCATCTTGTAAAAATAGTCTTTTTTTAAAGCATAAAATCTTACTATTTACCATATAGTAAACAGATTGTCCACTCAGAATAAAACCTTAATTTTGATAAATGAATCTAGCCTTTGATATAGTTGAGATCCTGAAAGTGACAATGGTGCTTTTTGCCGTGATCGATGTCATTGGTTCAATACCCATCATTTTAAATTTAAAAGAACGTGCAGGAAGCATTGATGCATTCAAGGCATCCTGGGTTTCTTTGGTGATCATGATCGTTTTTTTATTTGTTGGAAATTCTATTCTGGACATCATCGGCATTAAGGTGCAGGATTTCGCCATTGCAGGTTCTTTCGTCCTCTTTTTTATTGCATTGGAAATGATATTGGGCATCAAGATCTCAAAGGACGAAGCACCGGCTACTGCTTCTGTAGTGCCCTTGGCGTTTCCCCTTATAGCCGGAACCGGAACACTTACCACCTTGCTTTCCATCCGAGCAGAATACAATATTGTTTCCATCATCATTGCCATAGTCATTAACATAGGTATCGTTTTTATTGTGCTAAAGCGATTACATGTGCTGGAGCGATTTCTCGGAGTAGGTGGGATCGCTATCATCAAAAAAGTTTTCGGCATTATATTGCTCGCCCTGGCAATAAAATTATTCAGGACCAATACCGGATTGTAATGACGAGGGCACTTTCCACCATAGGCCTTCTTATGGCATCCAACACTTTCATGACCATTGCCTGGTATGGACATTTGCGTTTTAAAGACATTGCTTTTTTGAAGAACTCGGGAATGCTCAAAGCTGTATTGATCAGCTGGAGTATTGCACTTCTCGAATATAGCCTGATGGTACCCGCGAATAAGCTGGGCAGCAATTTGAACGGAGGTCCTTTTAATATGTGGCAGTTAAAATTGATACAGGAAATAATTTCCATCAGTATTTTTATTGGATTTACATTGATCTTTTTTAAACACGAGAAACTTGGGTGGAATCATTTGATAGGATTTGTTCTAATGCTGGGCGCCGTGTATTTTTTCTTTAAAAAATGAGAATGGAGAAGTTGAAGCTATTCATTAGAAAATTTCGCATCAATTTGCTTTGGAGCTTGTTGTTGACATTTCTTTTGGTTCTTTTAAACTGGTACGTGACGGGATACACTTTGTTCTCTTCCCTGCTCTCAGATGATTTTTATACGGTACTTCCCCTAGTTTTGATCGGCACACTTATCATTCAACCTTTTTGGCAGAAGATCTATTTTGGGTATTTCTTATTTCTTTTCCTGATCGAAATGCTTCACTGGCGTTATTTCGGGAGTCCCATTATTCCGGGAGAGATCTATAAATTCTTCACTGATTTTACGGAGGTGACTCAAGGGATCGGTAAAGAGATCCTTCTCCGTTTTGTGTTGCCCATCTTTTTTACAATTGGAATTGGCATCAGCATGCATTTTATCTTTAAGAAGTATGCAACACGAATGGCTAAGATCCCTTTTATCGGATTCGCTCCGGTGGTAGTTATCATTGTACTCGCTTATAATTTCAGTCAGGCTACCACCTTTACAATTGCTTTCAGAACAGAGCAGCATCTGATCAGGAGTGGCCTTGAACTCAATGCGGCCTTTTTCGGTAAATACCTTCCCTATAAACTCAGTGATAAAGCAAAGAGTGCACAGCCTGCAAAGCCATTGCCTAAGGAGATCAAGGATTGTAACTCCAATATTATTCTTGTCGTAGGTGAAAGTGCCACTTGTGTCAGGATGAGTGTTTTTGATTACAGTGTGAATACAACTCCATTTTTAAGTGCTCTTAAAAAAGAAAATAAGCTATTTGCCAAGAAATGTGTTCCTCAGGCCACCTGCACAGATGTTTCTCTGCTTTCCTTTTTCAATTTGCTGGATTCCATAGATCAATACGAAACAGTGCTCGCCGGAAAACAATTGCTTTTCAAGCTCGCGAAAGATCATGGCTATAAGACCTATTTCATTACAACACAGAGTGCGAAAGGAGCAACGCATTACCTGGGACAGATGAATAAGAATTTCATTGATGTAGTGAAGACCAGTAAAGACATCGATCCCTCTAAAGGGGACAATGACAATTGTTATGATGAAGTGCTTTTGAAGGAACTGGAAGGCATCGATCTTGAATCAGGTAAGAATTTTGTTGTTTTGCAGATGTACGGCAGTCACGAAAATTATTCGGAAAGATACCCTTCTGCCTTTTCCCGTTTTGATAAATCCAAGTACCCTTTTCCTCAAAATGCAGATTATGATAATACCTTGTTGTATACAGA
Source organism: Bacteroidia bacterium (assembly GCA_035438925.1). Classification (GTDB taxonomy): domain Bacteria; phylum Bacteroidota; class Bacteroidia; order B-17B0; family Aurantibacillaceae; genus Aurantibacillus. The sequence continues at coordinate 2,580 of DAORJH010000216.1, forward strand.
TCATGTATTGAATGGAATGATACAGCATCTTCAGAATAAAAGTAAGGCGCCGGCCTACTTTTTTTACATGAGTGATCATGGAGAATGCCAAGGAGAGGAGGGAGAAGATGTATTCGGGCATTTGATGTTCAGAAAAAATGTAGCTTCAACGCCACTACTGATGATGCCGATCAGGACCCAAAATGATTCTGCTATGAAGAGGATCATGAACTATCCTTACTTATTTTCCAATTATTTTCTTTCTTTGGAGATTGCGCGACTGCTAGGTTATGATTTTCGATACAAAGCAAGAGGGAATTACCTGATGAATGGTGTTGATCTCTGTGGAATGGACGGATATGCCTGGGTGATCGTGAATGACAGTTGTGTTCTCGATATACGTTGAGTTCGATCATCAACCTCTCACGTATTTCATACGCGTTAAATACGAACATTTTCATTATCTTTAATTTATGGTTAAGAAATTCGCTTACATTCTAATTATTCTATTCTTGTTTCATCGAACATTTTCACAAAGCTTTCTTCGATCGGAACTGAGTTGTATATTAAATACACCCTGGGAACTCACATTGGGTCCTGATGATCATTTATGGGTAACCGAGGCTTTGGGCAAAGTAGCAAGGATTGATCCGGCTACAGGCACAAAGACACTTGTTTTTACAGCTTCTGATTATTTTGATGGATCTCCCTCTGAAAAATCACCTAATTGCCATCAACCGGATATAGGAAAAGGAACGCTTGGATTAGCATTGCACCCAGAATTCATGATTCCTGCAACTGCATATATCTATTTTGTTTACTCCTATAATAGTAATACGCTAACTCCTGCAACAAAGTTCAAGATCTCTCGACTAAAATGGGATCACAGTCTAAAGACAGTGATTTCAGACTCAACCGTTGTTGCAGATCTGCCAACCGGGTATGATCATTTGGGAGGGAGATTAGCTGCAGTTCGTCAGGGAACAGCAGTTTATTTGTATCTGACAATAGGGGATCATGGGGTTTCGGAAACAAATTCTCCAACTTGTTATATTCCCCAATCGAACAACCCAAACAATTTAACTCAAGATATTAATTACAAGAATGGAAAGATCCATCGATTTTATTCTAATGGGGCAATTCCAGTTGATAATCCTGTTCCGGGTAATTCCATGTTCACACGTGGACATCGCAATCCTCAGGGATTGATTGTGAATGCCGGGCAGAATATTATTTATGATGTTGAACACGGAGACAGAACCGATGATGAGATAAATATAATTGAAAAAGGTAAGAATTACGGATGGAAAAATGTTCGTGGTTATCACGGTGATAATAATTATCCCGGGGAAAATGCTTTTGTTGCAAGTTATACGATAGATCCCGGAATTAATGGTGATGGACTAAAGGAAGCCTTTTATTCATGGTGCAATACAGCTCAGCCAAGTTCAACCGTATATGCCGATTGGTGTACAGTTGCCCCATCTGACGGAATCTATTATGGAAGTAATGGGATACCGGGATGGAATAATAGTTTACTGGTAGTGACCTTGAAGAATGGAATTGGGACTGATATGGAAGTATACAAGTTTCAGTTGAATCCCGATGGTCTTTCCATTGTTCCCGGCACTACACTTGTGCCAAATCCCGTAAGGTATTTTGGCAATGATCAATCAGTCAATGGGAGGTTAAGAGATATTGCAGTATCAGGGGATGGAAAAAAGATATATCTGATCAATAATGGTGGAACTGACCGAGACAAGATAACCGTTTACACGTATGATCAAAATCCGGGCTTTAAAGAAATGTCTAATTTGAATGTGAATCTGGTTGTTTATCCGAATCCGGCTTCGGATCGTCTCTATCTGAATTGCGATAGAGAAATTGAAAGTTTAGCATTATACAATATGATGGGTGAGAAATTATCAGGATTGACAATGATCAACCAGTGCCTTCACATTGAAACCTTGGATTCAGGCACTTACTTTGTTCTGGTAAAGTTAAAAAACGGACCTAATTTCAGCCGAAAAATTGTGATCGAATGATATAGACATCATTCGGGGTATTCATAAGATAATTAGAATAAATTTATTTCTGAATTCAGCTGATTTTTGCCAAATTGCAGCCTCTATGAAACGTGAAAAAGTAAAAAGCATTTTAAGAATGAATCCTGAGAATCAGGATGTATTGGTCAAAGGATGGGTTAGAACCTTCCGTAGCAATCGTTTTATTGCCATTAACGACGGATCCACACTTCACAATTTGCAGGC
>DAORJH010000217.1:0-4801 GCA_035438925.1 Bacteroidia bacterium
AACGTGTCCCAAATGCTCCACTTGCACTTACGTCCACCATCAAAACAACGCTTAATTCCCTTTCTTCTTCAAATACTTTTACAAAGGGAGTACTGAATCGGGCTGTTACATTCCAGTCAATAGTTCGAACATCATCTCCGGGTGTGTATTCTCTTACTTCCGAAAAAGCCATACCTCGTCCTTTGAAGGCACTGTGGTATTCACCCGAGAAGACCTGACTGCTTAAGCCTCTGGTCTTGATCTCGATTTTTCTGACTTTCTTTAAAAGTTCGGAGGTTTCCATTCTTTAATTTTAGATTTTTTGAATTTTAGAGTTTCACATTCTAAATACTCGCTTTGGAATTCAATAATTCTACAATGCTAAAATTATTAAGGAACTTCAACTGTGTTCAATATTTCTGCAATGATCATTTCAGATGTGATGTTCTCTGCTTCTGCTTCATAAGTAAGACCAACACGGTGACGCATCACATCGGTACAGATCGCACGTACGTCTTCTGGTATAACATATCCTCTGCGTTTGATGAATGCATAAGCTTTTGCTGCCAGTGCAAGATTGATGCTAGCACGGGGTGATCCTCCATAGGAAATTAATCCCTCGAATTTTTGAAGTTTATATTCTTTAGGGAAACGACTGGCAAATACAATGTCAACTATATATCTTTCGATCTTCTCATCCATGTAAACATCTTTTACTACAGCTCTCGCTTTCACAATATCATCCGGTTTCAGAACGCTGTTGACTGTTGGCATTCCATTTGGATTGATGTTCGATGCAATGATCTTTCTCTCGTCTTCTTTGGTCGGATATCCGATCACTACCTTCAGCATGAAACGGTCCATTTGCGCTTCAGGTAAAGGATAAGTTCCTTCTTGTTCAACCGGGTTCTGCGTAGCGAGTACCAAGAATGGATTGGGTAATTTGAAAGTTTGATCGCCAATTGTGACTTGTTTTTCTTGCATGGCTTCCAGCAAGGCCGACTGAACTTTTGCCGGAGCACGATTGATCTCATCGGCGAGTACAAAATTCGCAAAGATCGGACCTTTACGTATGGAAAACTGTTCTTGTTTTTGATTATAGATCTGCGTACCGATTACGTCAGCCGGAAGGAGATCGGGCGTGAATTGTATACGACTGAAAGCTCCGTCTACACACTTTGCAAGTGTATTGATCGCAAGTGTTTTTGCAAGTCCCGGTACACCCTCGAGCAAAATATGTCCGTTACTCAATAGTCCAATGAGTAATCGCTCTACCATTTGTTTCTGGCCAACAATTACTTTGTCCATTTCAACTGTGAGCATGTCAACAAAAGCACTTTCGCGCTGAATGCGTTCGTTTATTTCTTTAATATCTACCATAAAAAGGGTTTCTGTGAATGGAGGTAAAGATAAGAAGCATGGATGGGAGGAGTTTTTTAGGGTAGTTAAAATATGTTAATCAGACCCCCTAAAAAAACTTAAAATCTCCAATGAAAAATGCTGTTAATTGTGTATCTGTCAAAGCGCGAAAACAGCTTTCAGAAATTCATCAGCTTCTTGAATGGAATTGTATTTGCTGAAACTGAAGCGAAATGAATTTTTTATGTCCTTTTCTTCCATTCCCATAGCCTTTAGTACATGCGATGGTTCTAATATTTCACTCGTACAGGATGAACCCTGTGAGAATGCAAATTTTTTCAGCAAATTGTGGATAGCAAGATGTTCGGGAAAACAAATATTACTGGTCGTGTGTAATCTGGAACGGGTTGAGCCATTGATCCTCAAGCCCTTTATCTCAAGTAACTGATGTTCGAAGTGATTCTTTATTTTTGAAATATGCGTACTGTTCTCCCAATACTGAGAACTTGCAATTTCAAGTGCTTTCGCCAAGCCTACGATCAATGGTACATTCAATGTTCCTGCTCTTTTTCCGTTTTGTTGTCCACCTCCATGGATCTGGGGCAAGATGTTCACACGAGGATCTTTTCGTTTCAGAAACAACAAGCCAATACCTTTCGGGCCATGAAATTTATGCCCACTTAGTGCCAGTGCATGTACATTGAGTTCACTGATATCACATCTTTCTTTTCCTGCGTATTGTGTTGCGTCGGAGAAAAAAAGAATATTTCTTTCTCGGCAGATCTCAGCGATCTTTTCAATAGGATGAAAGACCCCGGTTTCATTATTGGCAGCCATCAAACTGACAAGAATAGTATTTTCGTTGATGGAATTTTTTAATTCATCAAGATCGATGATTCCTTCTGCGTCCACATCGAGATAAGTAACAAGCGCTCCTTGCTCCTCTAGGTAGCGACAGCAGTCAAGTACTGCTTTGTGTTCTGTTCTGCAGGTGATGATGTGATTGCCTTTTTTTTTGTAGGCCTGATAGATACCTTTTAAAGCCAGATTAATGGATTCAGTGGCACCCGAGGTAAAATAGATCTCAGATGGCTCGCAATTTAAGAGTGAAGCAATTTTTATTCTTGAAGTTTCTACGGCTGCTTCTGCTGTCCAGCCGAAGGCATGTGATTTACCTGAAGCATTGCCGTAATGAGTTCTGAAATAAGGTAACATCGACTCAATTACTTCTTCATCAACACGGGTCGTTGAATTATTATCGAAGTAAATCAAATTATTTGTCATAGTTTACCTTAAATTTGGTCTCTTGGTCAAAGGTATAAATAAACATTATTTTCTACTGCATATCATTGTGTTTATTTGGGGATTTTCTCCTGTACTTGGACGATTTATTACTGCAGATGCCTGGCAGTTGGTCTGGTTCAGGATATTGATCACCGTTTGTGGCATGTTTCTCTGGTTGAAATTCAGAAAGGTTTCTCTGATCACCAGTACAAAGAATGCATGGAAACTCGCAGGTATCGGTCTTATCATTCTTGTTCATTGGATCGCCTTCTATATGGCTATTAAAGTTTCCAATATTTCGGTGACAATGGTAGCTTTTAGTACAGGTACATTGTTCAGCTCTATCATTGAACCTATTTTTTACAAAAGAAAGATCCGTACTTATGAGATCGTCATTGGGATCATCATCATTGCAGCCATTCTTCTGATCTTTTCAATTGAAACGCAGTACTGGTTTGGTATTTTACTAGGAATTTTTGCCGCATTTACTTCCTCTCTTTTTGGTGTCTTGAATGGTTTGCTCATTAAGGAAATTCGTTCCGGCGTCATCAGCTTCTATGAATTAAGTACGGCATTTATCGGACTAAGTATTTTTCTTGCAATTAGTGGCGGATTCAGTTCAGAATTCTTCATTCTGGATAACCGGTCCATTATCGGACTTCTTATCTTGAGTCTGGTTTGTACCATTTTCCCTTTCCTTGCTTCGGTCGATCTGGCCAAACACATCAGTCCTTATACCATCGTTCTTACAGTGAATTTAGAAACGGTTTACGGCATCATCTGGGCCATTCTTTTCTTCAGTGAGAATAAAGAGGTGAAACCCACGTTCTATGTAGGTGTTTTTATCATATTAGCTGCTATTTTCTTAAATTCGTTTCTGAAGCAATTAGCGGAAAAAAGAACGCAGGAATTAAATCATGAAGCCTAAAAAGATCTTGATCATACGATTCAGTTCTATTGGAGATATTGTTCTTACCACTCCGGTAATACGTTGTGTAAAGGAGCAATTGAAGGCAGAAGTGCATTTCGTGAGCAAAAGTGTATTTGCGCCTGTACTGAATGCAAATCTATACATTGATAAAATTCATTCTTTCACCAATGAGATCTCCGAACTTTTTGATGTTCTTAAGAAAGAAGAATTCGATCTGGTCATCGATCTGCATAATAATCTAAGAAGTCTGAGGTTGCGTAAAAAATTGGCTGTTCCCTCTACGGTATTCAGTAAGATCAATGTGAGAAAATTCATGGCAGTAAACCTGAAACTTACTAATATGCTGCCGGATAAACACATTGTCGAAAGATATCTCGAATCGGTGAAGCATTTGGGCGTAAAGGATGATGAGAAGGGACTGGATTATTTTCTCACGAAAGAGGATGAAGTGGAAGTTCCGAAAGAGAATTACAGTGTTCTTGTGGTCGGTGGATCTTATTTCACTAAAAAGATACCCATGAAAAAGCTCGAAGAGATCTGTTCGATGGTGAACCATCCTTTGCTTTTAGTTGGAGGGAAGGAAGATGTTGCGGAAGCAAAAGCTCTCTCAGAAAAATTTGGACATGTGAGGAATTGTTGTGGTCAATATACATTCGGACAAAGTGCCTTTATTATCGGCGCATCTTCACAAGTGATCACTTCCGATACCGGAATGATGCACATTGCTTCAGCATTCAATAAGAAGATCGTTTCCCTTTGGGGCAATACCATTCCTGAATTTGGCATGTCGCCCTACCTTCCCAATAAAAAGAACGTAATTCTGGAAGTGAACAAGTTAAAATGCAGACCTTGCTCAAAGCGAGGCTTCAAAAAATGTCCGAAAGGTCATTTCAAATGCATGTTGGATATTGAATTGAAGAAGAGTGACCTTGAATTGTGAAACTATTCGTAATTTTGAAGTATGAGCACTGCGAACATTTTACTCGGGAATGCAATTCAGAATGCATTAAAAGATCTTTACGGAATTGTAGTAAACGATGTGCTGCTTCAAAAGACTAGAAAGGAATTTGAAGGCGATCTGACCCTTGTTGTTTTTCCCTATGTAAAAGATTCGAAGCGTTCTCCTGAGAAATTAGGAGAAGAGATCGGAAATTACATTCAAGAAAAGGAAAAGCAGATAAAAGGTTTCAATGTTGTAAAGGGCTTCTTGAATATTGCCTTGAAGGACGAGCACTGGCTGACTTATTT
>DAORJH010000218.1:0-4795 GCA_035438925.1 Bacteroidia bacterium
CTTTCTTTCCAAACAGGAGACAAGGATTTTAAAGCCTCCCAAACCAAGTACAAAAGAGTGAAAACTGCTTATGAGAAGAAATGGGATGGATTGAAGAAAGCCTTGGCTGACAAAGGGGTGAATTCTTCTAATTTTGAAACACATATTCGTTGTTTTAAGTACGAAAAGCAACTTGAAGTCTGGTGCAGAAGCAAAGGAGCCCAAAAGTTTGAACTGATCAAAACAATTGCCATTTGCGCATCAAGTGGAAATTTAGGTCCGAAAAGAAGACAAGGGGACGGACAGGTTCCGGAAGGATTCTATGAGGTTTCCTGGTTCAATCCCATGAGCGATTATCACCTGGGATTAAAGATCAACTACCCGAATGCAAGCGACAGAAAAAAAGCAAAAGCGAAAGATCCGGGTGGAGATATTATGATCCATGGTAATTGCGTGACCATAGGTTGTATCCCTCTTGAGGATGAACCCATCGAAGAACTTTTTGTTTTGTGCGTTGAATCAAAGAACAACAAGAATGATATCGGCGTAAGTATTTATCCCTTTCAGATGAATGAAAAGAACTGGAACTCCGTTAAACAAAAAACGCAGGATCAGGAATTGATCACTTTCTGGACCCAGTTAAGAACGGCTTATACTTATTTTGAAAACAATCACGCCATGCCACCGGTGAAAGTGAATAAAGAAGGAGATTACGAAATTCAAACGAAATGATAGCACCCAAACAATTAATCCCATTTCTAACTCTCTTGTTCTTTCTGATCTCCTGTGGAGGAGAAAAACAAGAAAGACCCATTCCTTCTTACGTTCTCGATAAAGAGATCTTCACTCAGCTTTTAACTGATATGGCCTTGGCAGAAAGTGCAGCGAACATCAATATTAAAAATCTGGCTGGAAAGAAATTCGATTCTGCCTACGCATTCGATCCGGTGAAAGAAAGAAAGATCGAACGTAAAGCCTATGATTCCACTCTGGCTTTTTACAGCAGGGATCCCGAGAAATTCAAAGAGATCTATGAGGAGATCCTTGTTCGCCTCAGTGACCTGAAGATCAAAAGGGAAAAAGGCGTTCGCGATACACTCGTGAAATAGAGAATATTTTAACCTTTTTTTCTTCTTTTTACAATGCAAAACCATGAATATTGGCTAACTTAGTATAGCCTTATGCGCACAGTACTCCTCCATATTTTTTTCCTTTTTTCTTTCCTCGGAAGTTTTGCTTCGCATCTGCTCATTCCTATGGATGAGGGACAAAAAGATCATCTCAAAGCCTATGGGCTTGCTTATTGGGCATTAAAAGGAGAATTGGAAATTTACTGGCTCACGAATTACAGAGGCGGAAGTTTCATGATACCGAATGCAAAGCCTGTAGCAAATGAGTGTTTGATAAGAGGAATCTCATTCGAAACTATTTCCGATGCACAAAAGAATTCCATTCTTGCTGAAATTGCTAATCCGGAAGTGAATCAGGATGCGATCAAATTGGAAAAAGCTCCACGCATTGCTGTTTATTCTCCTAAAGGAAAACAACCCTGGGATGATGCTGTGACCTTGGTTTTAAAATATGCTGAGATTCCTTACGATATTGTGTACGATGAAGAATTACATCTTGAAAAACTTAAAGATTACGACTGGCTTCATTTGCACCACGAAGATTTTACAGGACAGTACGGAAAATTCTTTGGTCAGTTTCAATTTGCTGCCTGGTACCAGGCCGAAGTAAAAGAGAACGAAACAACAGCAAAAAAACTGGGATTCAATAAAGTTTCTCAAATGAAATTAAGTTCAGCTAAAAAGATCCGTGATTTTGTTTTCGGAGGTGGATTTTTATTCGCCATGTGCAGCGCAACGGATTCTTACGACATCGCCTTGGCCTGTGAAGGAATTGATATCTGCGAAAGCATGTTCGATCACGATCCTGCTGATAAGAACGCAAATTCCAAGATCGATTACAGCAAAGGATTTGCTTTTGAGAATTATAAACTCACCATGAATCCCATGGAGTATGAATATTCTACGATTGATACTTACGGCAGCAGAAGACAATACGGTATGACACAAAAAACAGATGTCTTCTCTCTTTTTGAATTCTCGGCAAAATGGGATCCCGTTCCAACCATGCTTTGTCAGAACCACACCAATACCGTACCGGGCTTTTGGGGACAAACAGCAGGCTTCGATAAAAAATACATTAAGAAAGGAGTATTGATCATGGGTGAAGCAAAGGCATTCAATGAGGCAAGATACATTCACGGAGATCACGGAAAAGGAACATGGACCTTTTACGCAGGCCATGATCCCGAAGACTATGAACACAGAGTGGAGGAGCCTCCAACCGATCTTACTTTACATCCCAATTCACCTGGTTATCGTTTGATCCTGAATAATATTTTATTCCCCGCTGCTAAAAAGAAAAAGCAAAAAACTTAATTGAGAAATAATTTTAGAATCGATCACACCCATGAATTTCATCGCCCGTTTACTTGTATCTGCACTTGCTGTTTTTCTCGTTGCTAATTTTGCACCGGGAGTTCAGGTAGATAATATTATGGATGCAGTATTGGTGGCAGTTGTACTGGCCTTCTTGAATACCATCGTTAAACCTATCTTTACACTACTTACTATTCCCATTACCATTTTTACCATGGGATTTTTTCTCCTGGCTATCAATGCCTTCATCATTCTCTGGGCTGAGAAACTGGTGACCGGTTTTCACGTAAAAGGATTCTGGTATGCCTTGCTTTTCAGTATTCTTCTTTCCATCATCACCGGCATCTTGAACATGCTTTTCGGCATCAGCAATGTGCAGGTAAATATCAATAAAAACGAAGAGCAGGAATAAGATCCCTGCTCCGCTTTAACTTTATTGAAATTTTTTATTTATCGAACTTCGTGTAATCTGCAGGCACGCCAAGGCTGGCTTCATCAGGCGTTTTATTGCTGATCTTGGTTACTTCCAGCTTGGTCAACATCTTGCCGTCAGAGATCTGTTTTTCTTCACTCAACAATGGCATCGCACCTTCCGGCAATCCAGTGATCTGATTGAAATAAACACTCTGCTTGTCTTTACGGTTCCATAATTTCAATACCGGAACAAAAAAGCTGAATTTATCTGTGCAGATCCAATACGTAATGTGCGTGTTCTCTTCTGTATTCTTAACTGTGTACTCTGTGCATTTGATACCCTGAATGGTTTTTGTGTTTGTACCCTTCGTTACTTCGCACTTCCCTTTGATGATGGCAGGTGTTTCACTCTTGTGATCTCCCCACACTTTTCTTTTAGGATTTACCCAGCGAATGCTGTTTCCGGCAAGATCAAAAATGAAACTTCCTTCAATGCTTCCGGATTTTTTACCGTACTGGATCAATTTTACTGTCTTGTCTTTTACAAGGTAAACGTTGTTCAAGGTGTCATTGAGTTTGTAGTATTTAAAATCAATTGTACCGTTAAAAGCCTGACCAAAAGCCAGGATCGTAGCAAGTGAAAAAGATAATAAGAGTAAATTACGTTTCATCTATTTATTATTTTATAGTTTTATACCTCTTTTCAGTTCGCTGAAAGAGATCAATCAGACGTCTAATATATAAATTTACACTGAATTGAAGGAAAAAAGCACACAAAATATGGGCCGGGAAGCCGAAGAACAGGCCCGTGTCTACCTGAGCGCAAATGGTGTTAAAATCTTAGAAACCAATTGGCGTTTCAGAAAATACGAGATCGATATCATTGGGATTGATGGCGATTTTCTGGTCATTTACGAAGTAAAAGCCCGTAGCACCGATGCCTTTGGGGAGCCTGAACTCTTCGTTAACCGGAAAAAACAAAGGTTTTTGGTTGCTGCCGCAGCTCAGTACATCGAAGAGAAAGGCCTCGATCTGGAGGTAAGATTCGATATTCTTGCCTTATTGGCAATTAATAACAATTATACTGTAAAACATTTGAAATCGGCCTTCTATCCGGAAATTAAGTAGCTACCTTTGCATTATGCAAAATTCCAATAGGTCCGGTGGACCAAGAAAAAACAACAGAACCGGTAAAGACGGATCGGGTTTTAAAAGAGAAGGAGGTTCTTCCCGCTTCAAAAGCGATCGCCCATTTAATAGAGAAAAAAAGAGCAGCGAAGGAGATAGCGCCGACTCCGAGAAAAAAAGCTACAAGCAAAAACGTTCATTCACCAGAAATAAAGATTATCGTTCAAAACAAGGAGACGGTTTCAAAAAAGATTTTTCAGAGAGCAAGGGTGATAAAGTTCACAAACGTCCCTTTAGCCGTGATTACGGTTCCGATAAATTCGATAAGAAGAAAACCTACGGAAAAGACAGAGAAGGATTCAAAAAGGATTTCGACGGCGATAAGAAAAGAAAATTTGATGACAAGGATAAACCTTTCAAAAGATCTTTCAGTCGCGATGATGATCGTCCAAAGAAAGATTATTCGGGAGATACAAAAAAAAGTTTCAGCGATCGCGACAATGACCGTCCGAAAAGAAATTTTGACAGCGACAGAAAAAGAAGTTTCAGCGAAAGAGATGGTGATTACAAAAAACCATTTGATAAAGACAGAGAAGAGAAACCTTTCCGTAAAAAAGAATACGACGGTGAAAAAAGATCGTACGGCGACAGAGAGAAAAAACCATTTGACGGGGAGAAGAAAAGCTATGGTGACGGAGAAAAGAAACCTCGCTTTAAAAAACCTTTTCGCAAGGAATTTGAAAGTGATGAGAAAAGAGGAAGTTTCAGAGGAAGAGACGAGGAGAAAAGAAGCTACAGTAAGGATGATAAAAAGGAAAAGTACGGAG
>DAORJH010000219.1:0-4789 GCA_035438925.1 Bacteroidia bacterium
ACTGCAGATAATAAATTTGTGAAAGCGATCAGGGAATATGATGAGGCAATTAAACTAAGCGAAACATCTACTTCTGATTCCACTGCAAGTAAACTCGAAGAGGCCTTGAATCAGATGAATCTGGTGGAAGCCTGGGATTATGAGAAGAACATCAATGAAATTCTAACAAGACTTGAGATCACAAATACAGCTCAGATCATCAACACACTTTCAGGTGGACAAAAGAAAAGAGTTGCATTGGCACTTACGCTCATTAACAAACCGGAACTGATTGTGATGGATGAGCCCACCAATCACCTCGATATAGAAATGATCGAATGGCTGGAGAATTATTTGGATGATCCGTCACTAAGTATCCTTCTTGTAACGCATGATCGGTATTTTCTGGATGAGGTTTGTGAAAAGATCATTGAGATCGATAATACGGAATTAGTTGAATACAAAGGAACATTTGATTATTACATTGAGAAAAAAGCGGAGAGAGAACAGATCAGAAATTCAGAATTGGAAAAAGCAAAGAATTTGTACCGAAGAGAAGTTGTTTGGGTAAGAAAAATGCCAAAGGCCAGAACGGTAAAATCCAAATCCAGAGTGGATGCCTTTGCTGAAATTGAGAAGAAAGCAAAACAAAAACGGATTGAGAAGAAGATCGAGCTTACGTTGAATATGAAACGGATGGGATCGAAGGTGGTTGAACTTCATAACATCACAAAAAATTATCCCAATAAAAAGATCATCACAGATCCATTTACCTATACTTTCATTCCGGGTGAAAAAATTGGAGTTGTAGGTAAGAATGGAGTAGGGAAGACCACCTTGTTGAACATCATCCAAGGGAAAGAAAGTGTAGACAGTGGAAAAGTTTCATTGGGAGACACCATTGAATTCGGACATTATTCGCAGGCTGGAATGGTGATCCCAAATGATAAACGCATCATAGAGATCATCAAGGATATTGCCGAACACATTCCACTGGCAAATGGAAGTAGTCTTTCTGCATCTCAATTACTTACACGATTCAATTTTTCTCCCGCAGTTCAATTCAGTTATGCGCACACATTAAGTGGAGGTGAAAAAAGAAGATTGTATTTGTGTACGGTCTTGATGAAAAATCCGAATTTTCTTATTCTAGATGAACCCACGAATGATCTGGATATTCTTACACTTCAAACACTCGAGGAATTTCTGGAAGAGTTCAAGGGCTGTGTGTTGATCGTTTCTCATGATCGTTATTTTATTGATCGTTTGGTGGATCATACATTTGTATTGGAAGGAGACGGAGCCATCAAAGATTATCCTGGTAATTACACCGAGTATAGGAACTGGAAACAGAAAAATGGCTCTGAAAAGATACCTGTTTTGGAAGAGATCGTTGAAACACTTAAACCGGAAATAAAAGAAGCAGCTTCTGTCACTGAGAAGCCTATTGAAAGTAAGTCGCCACAAAAGAAATTGTCTTACAAACTTCAGAAGGAGTTGGAGGACTTGGACAAAAAGATCCCTGAACTGGAAAAAAAGAAGAAAGAATTGGAAGAGAAGATCAATGCCATATCCGACGACTATACACAGATTCAAAAACTGACCGATGAGTTTCAGAAAGTATCGGAGGAACTGGATGCCGGAACCATGCGTTGGCTGGAGATTCAGGAAAATTGATCAAGTCCTCAGTCGTTTAAAGATATTCTCTATTTTCTTTTCACTTGGCATATGAGCATCTTGTATGCGTTGAGCATAATTAATTGAATCAACTATCTCTTTTTGTTTTAGTTCTATTGTTTCTTTTTGTTTTTCAACTTCTTTCTTTTGTTCAGAAATGATGGCATTTGCTTTCTTTTTATCCTGAAGGTTTCTGTATAAAATGAAGGAGAAAAGAAGCAGTACAACAAGGAACCCCCCAATGGAATAAGAAATGATTCGTTGTGTTTGCTGTTCTTTCAAATTCATTTGTTCCTTATAATAATGCCCTTCTTTCAATTTATTTTCCTTTTGCTCGAATATATTTGAGATATTTTTCTGTAGTGTCTTTTTTCTCAGATCGAAATCGTTGATACTGTCCTTTAAGCGAGTTTTCAGCTCAAAGTACTGTAAGGCTTTTGTTGGTTCATTGTTTTCTTTATAAAAGTGGTATAAATTATCTGCTGCACTTCTTATGCCATTGATCGCTTTCATTTCGTTGAATTTTTTGAAGCTTTCAAGATAGATGCGTTCAGCTTTTTTTATATCATTTTTTCTTTTGTAGAGAGTGCCTAACGCCATTTCCGTAAAGATCTGCCCCTCTTTGTTTTCTGTTTTCGTATACAAGGCAAGGGCTTGTTCGTATAATTTTAAAGCAGAATCTCCGGTGACAAGATTGGCCATGTTGTAAAGGGAATTAGCAATTCCGTTCTGGTCATTTATTTTTCTCCGAATAGAAAGAGATTTGTTATAATAATAGAGTGCAAGAGCTTTATTTTTCTTTGAATGAATAGTTCCGGCATTTAAGTAAGCATATCCAAGATTGCTTAAATCATTGTAATAAATAGAAGAAACAATAGCTTTATTAATGTAAAGAATGTAGTTGGCAGTATCTTTTTCTTCCAAGAAGAGTTGTGCTAAATTGAGGTTGATGGAAGATTTGTCTTTTTTCTTGTATTTGTCTGCCTGCCTTTCAGCCTCAAATAAGTACTCAATCGCCTTATCGTAATTGCCGCTTTGCTGGTAGGCGAGGCCAATATTATTATACACCATTGGCAATTCTTTTAGTTTATTCACTTTTCGATAGAAGTTAATGCTTTCTAGAAAGACTTCTATTGCCTCATTGTATTTTCCTGTTTGGAGAAAGATATTGGCTTTGTTATTCAATGCGAGTGCATATTGATCCCAGAGCTCTAGCTCATATTGAATTGTCATACAAGAATCAAAATAACGCATAGCAATTTCGTTATTACCTTTTGTAAGTTCATAATACCCCAGGTCATTTAAAAAGACAGCTTCGATCTTTTTCATCCGTGTTGCCGATGCTGGGTGATTTCTTTCTGACAATCTGGTTAATTCCAGACCTTTACTCCACAAAATAAAGGCAGAGTCAAGTTTGTAGCTGTAGATGGATTCACCTCTAATTAGAAAAGGGATGATTTTTATTGAATCTTCAATGAATTCTTTTTGACAGAATAGGCTGTTATAGAAAAGTGTTAGGAAAAGTATAAGTATTTTGAAGAATCTAATTCTCATGAAAGAATTTTAAATTTTGAGTATTAATTATATACGAATCGCAATCAAACATACGTCATCTACCTGTTCCAGATCGCCTTTCCATTCATTGAATACATTTGCTATTCCTTGTTTTTGTTTTTCTAAAGGAAGAGTAGAGTTTTTCAGCAATACCTCATTTAACTGTTTGTACTTGAATTTTTTCCCCTTGGGGCCTCCAAACTGATCTGCAATTCCGTCCGTGAATAAGTAAAAAGTCGTACCTGGTGTGTAATCCATTTCATGTGTTGTAAATACAGTTACATGATCGCTTTTTCCAATTGGCTGTTTGTTCGCTTTTATTTCTTTTAATTCGTTGTTTGAAATGTACCACAGCGGATTATTGGCTCCACTCCAAAAGATCTTTTTGTTTTTGTTATCAATGCACAAAAGGCTGATGTCCATTCCATCTTTCACTTCACTGGTACTTTTTTCAAATGTTTCGATAACAAGCTCTCTGGTCTTATCCAGTAATTTTCCTGTATCTGTTATATTGAATTCTTTCACTGATCTGTTAAGCGCATTACTGCACACAACAGAGACCATCGCTCCCGGCACACCATGACCAGTGCTATCTGCTGCAGCAATGAAAAAAAGATCATTTATTTTTTCAGCCCAGTAAAAATCACCTGCGACAATATCTTTTGGCTGATAAAGCACAAAATGTCCGGGCAAATGCATCTGCAGGAAACTTTCCGGAGGCAGGATGGCCTCTTGTAATCTTTTTGCATAGGTAATGCTATCCGTTATTTCTTTGTTCTTTTCTTCGATCAGATGCTTCTGTTCCTGTAATTCTTTATTGATCTTCTTTCGGATAAGATTACTGCGAATGATAAAGAAGACCATAACAAAACAAAGTAACAACCCGATCACAAATGCTGAGATGGTTTGATTCTGTGCGTTTAGTTCTCTGTTCTTTGAATTAAGGTAATCCTGAGAGAGCTGACGGTATGCTTTGAGATTCTCAATTTCATTCATGGTCTTTTCAACTTCCATTTTCTTCCCTTCAATGGCGATCTTATCACTCAATTCACCCGAGCTGTTCTTTGCAGAATTGAGAAGATCGGCAAGCACCTGACTTTCCAGTAGCTTTGCCTGATACTTCAGATTTTCTATTATTTGCATGAATTGAGGAACAGTAGTGAAGCGAAAAGTTGCAGCTACCCAATGAATTGGTTCTCCAAATTCATCTGTTGAAGGTTCCGTTTCAAGATTGATTCCTTCTTTGATGAATTCTTTATTCTCACTTGTGATAAGATTTAAGGCAGAATCACGATACGAGTTGATCTTACGCATTAGCTCCAATCCTGAAAATTTATCATCAATAGGTTTAAATTCGTCCTCTCCCCAAATTAACGCTGTTGTCCAATAGGTACTGAGTGGATCACGGATCTCACTATAATTAATTGAATCGGCTTTATTCAGAGAAATATTTTCACTCGCGGCGATTACATTGTTTTTAAAATTCCTGAAATATTCTTGTATGGAATCAGAAAGAGATTTTAGTTTTTCTGCCCTTCGAAAATATTCTGATCCTTTCAGACTTTCTGTTGCTTCGAAT
>DAORJH010000220.1:0-4781 GCA_035438925.1 Bacteroidia bacterium
CTCTTCGCATAATCCACAGAAAATACAACGTAACATATTGATCTCATAGGTACGCGCATACTTTTCTTCTCTGTACAAACCTTCTTCGCCTTTTTTTCTTTCTGCACTTTCCATTGTGATCGCTTCCGCAGGACAAGCCAAAGCGCATAATCCACAGGCCGTACATCTCTCTGCTCCATTCTCATCGCGCTTCAATACGTGCATACCTCTGTATACAGGCGCGATCGATCTGATCTCATCCGGATACATGACCGTTGCTCTGCGTTTGAATAAATGGCTTGCAGTGATAAGCATTCCTTTCGCAATAGCAGGAAGATACATCTTCTCCATAGCCGTTTGCGTTTTGTTGGATACTACTTTACTTCTGTTCGTTAATTGCATTTTATTTCTATTTAAATAAAGAAAGCAGTGCGATCACAAACAATGCGTAGATCTCACTTGCTTCCAAAACTCTTGTTATTATAAATATTCTTTTTAAAACTTGTTTCATTTATTTAAAACTGAATATGTCCTCTGAAGTATTCTACTACCACAGTAATTGCTAAATTCAATAATGAAAGAGGCAATAAGATCTTCCATCCCAAATTCATCAACTGATCATAACGGAAACGCGGCAGTGTCCACCTTACCCACATAAATGTGGAGATGAATAAACAGATCTTGGTAAAGAAAGCTCCGAATCCGATCACGGTGATCCAAACAGATCCTGCCTCTAATCCCAAAGCGCTGTATAGTTCAGATGCGAATGGAAAATTATATCCGCCAAAATAAAAAGCAGACATAACAGCTGAAGACACAAACATATTGATGTATTCAGCAAATAAGAATAAACCGAGCTTCATGGAAGAATATTCGGTGTGATAACCACCTACCAATTCGCTTTCACATTCCGGAAGATCGAAGGGTGCTCGATTGGTCTCAGCCAATGCACAGATAAAAAAGATAAGGAACCCAAGTGGCTGCCACACGATATTGGCAACGCCGGCATCCTGCTGCTCCACAATTTCCGATATACTTAAAGTTCCACCTGCTGTAATGATCAAGGCAATTACAGAAATTCCCATTGCGATCTCATAACTGATCATTTGGGAAGAGGCGCGAATGGCACCTAATAATGCATACTTGTTGTTACTTGACCAACCACCGATCATGATCCCGTAAACACCAATGGAAACAACACCAAACAAATAAAGAATACCAATGTTGATGTCAGTGATCTGGAAAGAATACGTTTGTCCTGATTCTGTGGTGAATGATTTACCCCATGGAATTACCGAGCCTGTTAACAAGGCGGTGATCATGAATAAACTCGGACCAAGAATGAACAAAAATTTATTACTCACATTTGGAATGATCTCTTCTTTAAAGAACATTTTCCCACCATCCGCTAAAGGCTGAAGTAATCCTAGTGGTCCTGCCCTGTTCGGACCAACACGATCCTGAAGTAGTGCTGAGAGTTTGCGTTCCCACCAGGTGGAATAAGCAGCCACTCCAAGCGAAAGGCCGAACACCACTACGCAAACAATAAATTTATAAATTACAAATGCTATCATAGATTATGGTCTTTTATCATAAGGAATGAATCCCAATGCTTTTTGTTGTTTCAGGATCTTTGTTTTTAACTCGTTTAAATGTTCGTAATGTCCTTGTGAGATCACAGAGTTGCGATTGACGTGAGAAGGACCTTCGATCTCCCAGTCACTTTTCTTTTTATGATCGTAACGGCAGGAATTACAAATGAATCCAGACTTCCCATCTTCTGTGTCTTTCACTTCATCCCACTCATCTTTTCTGGATGTTACGCGCAATACATCTTCACCTTTGAACCAGAGACGAACTTTTCCGGAGCAGGTTGGACAATTACGATGTGCATCAACCGGCTTTGTAAACCAAACTCTTTGTTTGAAACGGAATGTTCTGTCCGTTAAGGCACCAACCGGACAAACATCAATTACATTTCCGCTAAAATCATTATCAATGAATTTTTCGATGTACGTTGAGATCTCTGCAGCATCACCACGATGAACAACACCGTGCACGCGACCATCAGTAAATTGTTCTGCTGTTTTTACACAACGGTAACAAAGAATACAGCGGTTCATATGAAGCTTGATCTTATCACCGATATCGATCATTTCATATTCACGACGTTTGAATTCATAACGGGTCTTGGCAGAACCATTATCATAACCAAGATCCTGCAATTTACACTCGCCTGCCTGATCACACACCGGACAATCCAAAGGGTGATTAAGAAGCAAGAATTCAACAACACCTTTACGCGCTTCGAGAATTTCTGGAGATGTGATGTTTTGCACCACCATTCCATCCATTACTTCCGTGCGGCAACTAGCCACCGGCTTAGGCATTGGATTCGGATTGGCTGTACTTCCCTGCGTCACTTTCACGATGCAGGTACGACAATAACCACCACTGGTCTTTAATTTAGAATAGTAGCACATGGTAGGTGGTGCCACTTCAGGTCCGATCATACGAGCAGCCTGAAGGATAGTGGTCCCCTTAGGTACATCTATTTCTATTCCGTCTATCGTTACTTTCATAATAAATTTCTTTATGCTTTTGCCAATTTATTTAATCTATCATAATGACTGATATCCACAAATTTCTTGCTTTTCGCGATCTCAATGAATTCATGCTTGAAGTGACGAATTGCGGCGGCAACCGGCCAGGCTGCGGCTTCACCTAAAGGACAAATCGTTTTTCCTTCGATCTTACTTTGAATATCCCAAAGCAAGTCAACATCACTTTCAACTGCCGTTCCATTCATGAATTTCTTTAAGATCTTTTCCATCCACCCGGTACCTTCGCGACACGGAGAACATTGTCCACATGACTCATGATGATAGAAGCGAGCAAAGGTGAAAAGATTCTTTACGATACTTGTGTCTTCATCCATTACAATAAAGCCACCAGAACCCAACATGGTCCCTGTTGCAAAACCACCATCGCTCAAACTTTCATAGGTCATTAAACGCGGCTCACCTTTAGCTGTTTTTAAAATAAGTTCAGTCGGAAGAATTGGTACGGAAGAACCACCGGCAACAACGGCTTTTAATTTTTTTCCGTTTCTGATTCCACCACAATATTGTTCGCTGTAAATGAATTCTTCTACAGGCACTCCCAATTCAATTTCATATACACCGGGTTTATTGATGTGACCGGAAGCAGAGATCAATTTTGTTCCCGTTGATTTTCCAATGCCGATCTTTGCGTACTCTTCTCCACCCATCATCACAATAGGACAAACTGCTGCAATTGTTTCCACATTATTTACAACAGTAGGACAACCCCACAAACCGGCAACAGCAGGGAAAGGAGGTTTGATGCGTGGATTACCACGTTTACCTTCCAGCGATTCCAACAATGCTGTTTCTTCTCCACAGATGTAAGCGCCACCACCCACCTGAACAGAAAGTTCAAGAGAATAATTCGTGCCTAAAATATTTTTTCCCAATAATCCAGCAGCGTACGCTTCTGCAATGGCAGTTTCGAGAATTCTTGCCACGTAAAAATATTCTCCGCGAATATAGATATAGGATCTGGCTGCACCCAATGCGTAAGAAGAAGTGATCATCCCTTCAACCAAAGCATGAGGGATCTTCTCCATCAAATACCTGTCTTTAAAAGTACCGGGCTCCGATTCATCCGCGTTACAAACTAAATAACGTGGAACGCCTTCCGGTTTTGCAAGAAAACTCCATTTCAATCCTGTTGGAAATCCTGCTCCTCCTCTTCCTCTCAATCCGGATTTTTTTACCTCATCTGTTACCTGATCAGGAGTCATGCTCTTCAATGCTTTTTCCACAGATGCATATCCTCCATGCGCACGATAAACCTCCAGTGTGTGGATGTTAGGCACATGATCGTTGTTTATTAATAGTTTTCTTCCCATTATAATGTGTTGTTATAATCGTGATCGGTATAATTTCTTTGTTTTCCTTCTGTCTTGTACTTATTCAGAATTTCATCCACTTTGTTGTAAGTTAGATTCTCATGATAGCTCGCCCCAATTTGCATCATAGGCGCAGTACCACAAGAACCCAGGCACTCGGCCGTTTTCAATGTGAACATTCCGTCTTTACTGGTCTCTCCTACTTTTATGTTCAATTTTTTCTCAATGTGTTTCACAATATCCTCGGAACCGTTCAACCAGCAAGAAGATGTTTGACAAACTTCGATCACACATTTTCCAACCGGCTTCAGGTTATACATTGTATAAAAAGAAGCTACTTCAAATACTTCGATGGGTTTTATTTTTAAAATGGATGCAACATAATCCATTGTTTCAGGACTCAGCCATCCGCCAAATTCTGCCTGAGCCACATGAAGTACAGGCAGTAATGCAGATTTTTGTTTTCCCTCAGGGTAATTCGAGATTATTTTATTTACCACTGCCATTGCCGCGTCATTGAATTTCAATTCCGCTCTTTTTTTATTATCAAAGGCTTGCGTTCCGTGTACTTGTGATCCCATTTGCTTTAATTATTTAATTTCAGAGGAAAGAATTTCAGTATTACCTACTTCTACTTTCGCTCATTAAAATCATTTTAATTTCTCATTTACAATTTCTCATTAATCATTTCTATGCATCCAATTCGCCTGCGATCACATTCATACTACTCATCGTGATGATCGCATCACTTAACATACTTCCTTTTATCATTTCAGGATATGCCTGGTAATAAATAAAGCATGGTCTTCTAAAATGCAGTCGGAATGGTGTTCTTCCTCCGTCGCTGATAAGATAGAATCCTAATTCC
>DAORJH010000221.1:0-4714 GCA_035438925.1 Bacteroidia bacterium
GCTTCGCTTTTTCCTCCAAAAGCAGTCGTGTAATTTATTTTTGAGATAAGCGCTTTATTCACTCTCATCTCAGCTTTCTGCAAAGAAACAGAATCGTGCACTTTACCCATTACCAGATAGAACTGGCAGCCCGAAGATTCTTTTGTGGGATTCACATCGTCCCCTTCACGGGCAGCGCAAAGGCGTCCTTTTTTATGCCAGATCTTTTGAGTTATTTCTGCAGGGATCCAGTAGCCCACATCTGCATTTCCCAGCATGGCCGTATCATTTGCTGTTTTACTATCAGGATCACCCCCCTGTATCATAAACTGATTGATCACTCGGTGGAATAACAAAGAATCGTAAAAACCCTGTTTCACCAGCTTTAAAAAATTGGCTTTATGCAAAGGGGTTTCTTCGTACAGTTTGATCTTCATTTTGCCATATGGGGTGCTCAACTCCACCGTTTCCTTGCTTAAGGTCTGTGATTTCAATACAGGAAGGAGCAAAAACAAGGCTATTAATGGCAGAAATATCTTTTTCATATGAAACAAATTTACTATATTTGTTAAGCAAAATTTTACCTATGAAGCCATTGCTTATAATTGTTGCAGGATTTTTGATCTCATGTCTGTGCTTTACAGGCACTTCCTGCAGGAAGAAAACAGACTGCGTTGCCAGTGTGCATTGCGTTGATTCAACCGGAGCAAACTGGAGTGGTGTGAATGTACAGTTGTATGCTGTTGTAAGAACTTCAAACGGAGGAACGGTAGTTGCTGATGTTAAAGCGAACGGTGATACTGACGGGGACGGAAAAGTTAAATTCACTTTCAAATTACCTGCAATATATGATATCAAAGCAACTACAAAAGTTGGATCAAAAACCTATGTAGGAACCGGAATCATAAAGCTGGAAGAAGCAGAAACCGTTGAAAAATCAGTTACCCTTCGTTGATTTTTATCGCTAAAACGAATTTTTAATTTATTCTCAAAGCCACTCAAAAAAGAGTGGCTTTTATTTTATTATTAGAATTTATTTTCTATTTTTAGACTTTGTAATTTTGATCGACCAAGGCCGAATAGTCAGGATTTTACTTCTGGTAAACCTTTGTGTCCTTTTCAGTTTTTGCAAACCTGAAAAGGAGGGCGCAGCTGAAGAAGGCACAATCGAATTTGATTCAAAAGGAGTGGATGAAAAACATCCATTTTACGGACTGGCACCTAGTTCAGCTACTCTTAAATTCAAGGGCGAGAAATTCTGCATGGAGATGAGCACCATGGGCATGTTCAATACCGCTATCATTGGAGATATCAAAACCAAGACAGTCGCTCAAACTGTCAAATTTCTAGACATCAAGCAAGCCTGTGTAGAAAAAGAAAAAGATATTGCTGCCGAAAACAAGGAGTATGAGCTCGTGATCGAGGAAACAAAAGAAAAAAAGAAGATAGCAGGATTGAATTGTATCAAGCTGAATGTAACCATGGCTAAAAATCCTGAAGTTAAATTTGAAGCATGGTACACTAAAGACCTGGGCATGGAAGATTGCAACGCTTTGAATCCTTATCATCAGGTAAAAGGCATGCTAATGGATTACAGAGCAAAGAAAATGGGACTGGAAATGCATTTCGTAGCTCGTAGCTTCAAACACAACGAGATACCAGACAATACCTTTGATATCCCTGCTTCTTTGAAGATCGTGAGTAAGCCTGAAATGCAAAAGCTGTTTGACAGCTGGCAGTAAAAGAGCCCATTTAATTAATTTTAACAAGAGAAAAGGCTTTCCGGCCTTACCTTTGATAGCAACAAATAAAAAATCAAACAATGAAGAAAATAATTTGTTCCGCAATGATCGCTCTGGCTTCGGTCAATGCATTTGCACAAGACTGTTATACAGTTAAAATGACCATGAAGATCGAAGGATTACCACCTGAATATGCGGGATTTGGAGATAATGACATCGTGCACTATTCCAAAGGTGAATTGTATAAACAAGAGATGACCGGCATGATGGGTTCGAATGTAAGTTTTTATGACGGAAAGATGATGACCGCCTTGATGGATCAGATGGGAAACAAAGCAGGTTATACTGTTTCAAAAGAAGAGTTGGATGCATCCTCTAAAAAAGATAAAGGAGATGCCCCAGCTAAAATTGAATATACCAATGAGAAAAAGACAATTGCAGGTTACGAATGCACGAAGGCAATTGCTACTTCCATTGATAAAGACAAGAAGGAAAATAAGGTCACTCTGTGGGTAACTGACAAGTTAAAACCAAGCGAAGGTTTCATGAAAGGTGGAAGAAGAGGTTCTGGAATGAATTACGGAGACCTGAAAGGTTATCCTTTAGCCATTGAAGCAGCGCAAAATCAAGGTGGAATGGAAATGAAGGTTATGATGACTGCTACTGAGGTAAGTACCGCAGCAATTGATGACGCTGTCTTTAAACCAAATACAGAAGGATATAAAATGATGACCTACAAAGAGTACATGGACAAAATGAAAGCCATGGGAGGAGGACATTGATCTTAGAATTGAATTATTCAAAAGACCCCTCGGTTTTCAAACCGGGGGTTTTTTTATTTTTCAATTTCGCTGAACACAATTCCATTCAGAGACAATTCCTCCAGTAAAGGAAGATAGATCTCTTTAGTAACCGGTATCTGCACCCCGGTTGCTTTTATCTTTCCCGTCAGGAAATTCTTTACGCAAATGGCTAAAGGTAAACCCACAGTAAGCGCCATTGCTGTATGATCCTGATCCTTTCCAATCACTCCCAGCGATGATTCTATGACTCCTTCTTTTCCGTTCAGTGTATATCCAAACACATGTTGCATCACGATCATATCCTTGTCATTCTCTTTTAATTTCCATTTCTCTTCCAATAATGCCTGCAGGATCTGCGCTGCAGTACCCTGCTCCATCTCAATTTTCTTATCGCCAAATATTTCAAGTTCATTGAGCATCTTTTCGATCTGCGCATCATAGTCTTGTCCCATGAAATTTTTCAGCTCGCTTCTTAATTCTCCTTTATAATTAGGTATAAATGACCCGATCCAATCGGCATATCGCATTCCTTTTATCTGGTGTATGTGCAAACTATCATCCGTCAATCCCAACTTCACAAAAACATTCCAGCCCTTGCAATACCCTTCGTTTCTCATTGTGCCACGCAACATATTCTTAATTCCCTTCAATCCATAAATATCAATGTAAGAAATGCTATCGCGATTTGCATATGCATCAAATGTGCCATAGCCTTCTACTTTCAGATTTTCTGTTTGCGTGAACAAACGATTATAAGGAATGAATTTTAATTTTTCGTTCTCAAGATATTGCGCAGTTCCCTGTCCCGCCAGTACAACATTTCGTGGATTCCAACTGAATTTATAGCCCCACAAATTATCATTGCTTTCGGGAGCTACTAAACCTCCACAATAGGATTTAAATGTATGTATGCGCGCTCCTTTTTCCTTTAAATGATCGATCACCTTCATTGCACTTGCATGATCGATTCCGGGATCCAAACCACATTCATTCAAAAAGAAAAGTCCCTTCTTTTTTGCTTCTGCATCCATCGCTTTCATTCCCTCACTTACATAACTGGCTGTTGCAAGATGTTTCTTCAATTCCAGACAATCCTTGGCAACTTCCAGGTGCATGAATGCCGGAAGCATAGAAATCACGAAATCATGCTCTGAGATCAAAGTCCTTCGTTTGGCTACATCTGAAATGTCAAAACCAATTGCTTTTCCATTTGAAAAAGCTTTAATTCTCTTTTGGGCAAGACTCAGGTCCATGTCTGCAACCGTAATGGTCCAGTTTTGCTCTGAAGCTTGTTTTAAAAGGTACTCGATCAATGAAACGGCCGATCTGCCGGCGCCTATTATCAATATCTTACTCATGCTGTAAAGTTATCAATTTGAAAAATACCTCGCTGCATTGTTTGCTTTTTATTAATTTTATAGGAAATATGAGCATGAACGTTGTATTATTTGATAGCGAAGGAATCTGGAAAGAATTTCTTCCTTTAACCTATACCCGACCGGTTAGCGATATCCGATTTGGGATGCTTACTGTACGTGAAAAATGGGATCTCTTTTTTAAAAAGAAATGCGAAGTTCTTTCGCAGGATTACCTGAGCATCAAACATCCTTTCGCCGAAAAAGGGGAAAATATTTTTATTGCCTCGAATATTTGTCCGAATGATCCATTAATAAAAGAAATAAAAAAACTGAAAAGTGGGGAAGCACTTGTAAATGGAAAAGCATTGCTTGCCTTTGTGGGAAGATCGTCTGCTATAATGAATCAAGGTAGTTTGGTGAAGAAAGAATTCAAAGGAAATTATTTAAAAATAGATCATATTTGGGATCTGTTTCAGAAGAATGGTGAAGCGATCAAAGAAGATTTTAAATTATTGACCAAAGGGAAGAAATCGGCTCCGATCAGTAAGAGTGTAAAAGTGATCGGAAAGAGAACGGATGTTTTCTTTGAAAAAGGAGTACAAGCTGAAGCCTGTATCTTAAATGCAAAAAGTGGACCGATCTACATTGCGAAAGATGCTGAGATCATGGAAGGAACTGCTGTACGTGGACCTTTTTTCCTTGGAGAGCACAGTACCTTGAAGTTGAACGCGAAGGTTTATGGTCCTACTTCAATTGGACCACATTGCAAAGTGGGGGGCGAAGTGAGTAATTCTTTGATATTCGGCTATTCCAACAAAGCACACGATGGTTT
>DAORJH010000222.1:0-4703 GCA_035438925.1 Bacteroidia bacterium
CTTATTCCGTATTGTGGTTTTGATATGATCTCCTAATGAAGGAAAGTGTGAAAATAGATCCGGCAGTTGAAGGGAATTTATCTTTTCCAATGTCCGGCATTTTTCGGACTGTGATCTTTGTTCTGTTATTAAGTTTCTTTTTCGTTTCCTGTGGAAAAAGTGAAGAGGAAGAAAGACAGATCCATTCACTTGACAGCTTAAGTGGTGCATTAAATACAAAACTCCAGGAATTAAATCAACTGGATACAAGTCTGCTAAAAAAAGCAATTGATAAATTTGAGAATTATCGGGTTTTCATCAAGGAGAATGTAAATGATACACTCACCAAAGAAGAAGGAGATCAGCTTCAAAAGTTCTATCTCTGTGGTAAGAACTTGATCAGTTTTAAAGAAAACAGAAGCGCGATGCTTGCACGAGGAAGTCTCATCAATTCCCAATTGAAAAAACTGATGCTCGACCTCGGAAATGGCAGCGTGGAATATGAAAAGACACAGGTCTATTTTTTGCAGGAAAGAAAAGGCGCAGAAGAGTTGATTAGAAGCTGTTTTGGTCAGCAACAAGCTTTTCAATCTGCCTTACAGGATTTCAGATCATCCATTTCCAATGTAGAGTCAATGATCATGAAAAGGAATGCAGGACAGCTTCCAAAGATCATTCAGGAAACAAATTCAATTTGATATGCCATTCACCTTTCAGAATAACAAAGCAGACTTTAAACTGAAACAGCCACTTAAATTAAAGGCCTGGCTCAGTAAGATCATTCTTTCCGAAAAAAAGAAGGAAGGGAAGATCAGTTACGTTTTTGTTTCGGATGAAGATCTATTGAAGATCAACAGGGAATTTTTGAAACATGATACTTATACCGACATCATAACCTTTGATTACGCAGAAGAGAAGCAACTGCATGCAGAAATATTTATAAGTATCGACAGATTGAGGGAGAATGCCGAAAAACTCAAGATCGAATTCGATTCTGAATTAAGAAGAGTGATGGTTCACGGTGTGCTTCACCTTTGTGGTTACAAGGATAAGAAGAAGGCTGATAAAGAATTGATGCGTAAAAAAGAAAGCGCTGCTCTTAAAAGATTTTGAATATTACTTCAGCATTTCCCAAAGAAGATCCTTCAGTTCCGTTATATTTTTTCCGGTTACAGCAGAAATGAAAATAAAAGGGATCTTGTTCTTTCCTTTTAATTTTTTTGTAAGATCTTTTCTCATTTCCTCTTCCAGCTCATCATCCATTAGATCACATTTCGTAATAGCCAACAAACGTTTTTTATCCATTAATTCCGGATTGAATTCTTCCAGCTCATTCAAAAGGATCTTGTATTCCTCTAAAATATCAGGCGAATCGCAACTGATCATGAATAAAAGCGACGAATTTCGTTCTATATGTCTTAAAAAACGCAGACCAATTCCTTTTCCCTCATGTGCACCTTCAATGATCCCGGGAATATCAGCCATTACAAAACTCTTGTAATCCCTGTATTTTACAATTCCAAGATTCGGAGTTAAAGTTGTAAATGGATAATTTGCAATTTCAGGCTTTGCTGCACTTACAACGGAAAGCAATGTTGATTTTCCTGCATTCGGAAAGCCAACAAGTCCAACATCAGCCAAAACTTTTAATTCAAGGATCTTCCATTCAATTTTTCCATCTTCACCGGGTTGTGCATGACGGGGTGCCTGAACGGTACTGCTTTTAAAATTATGATTTCCTAAGCCTCCTCTTCCTCCTGGAACAAGGATGATCTCTTGTCCGTCTTCCGTTATTTCAAAATGAACTTCCCCGGTTTCGGCATCTTTGGCAATTGTACCCAGTGGCACTTCCAGGATCTCATCCTTGCCTTCTTTTCCACTGCACAATCCACTTCCTCCTTTTTCGCCTTCTTCGGCAATTACATGTTTCCGGTACTTTAAATGGATCAGGGTCCACAATTGCTTATTCCCTCTTACAATGATATGTCCACCTCTGCCTCCGTTTCCACCATCAGGCCCTCCCATAGCCGTGAATTTATCCCTATGGAAATGCATGGATCCGGCCCCGCCTTTTCCGCTTCTGCAGCATATCTTCACATAATCAACAAAATTGGTATCCATGAACTGCAAAGATAGCATTAATAAAAGTGGACCGTGCCTTCTTCCTAACACTTTTTAAGAATTAGAATGTTGATCGCTCTCATTGGTAAAATACTTGGAATTTGTACACTTATCAACAGGTCGTCAATGTCTTTAGCTCGTTCACCTGAGATCTAAATCACTTTATTTTTCGTCCTATCCCTATTTTTCTACTATGAGAAAAGGCCGTTTTAACAGCCCTATTTTACTAACATTCTTCTGCTCATTAATTGTGGGTCCTGAAAAAAACAAGCCCCTATTTTAGCTATCTTAGTATTTTAATACTTATGGATTATAATACACAATTAGACCGATTGATCATTCCGGAATACGGAAGAAATATTCAGGGCATGATAGAGCACTGTGTGGGGATCAAGGACCGTGACGAACGCAATTTATGTGCCAAAGCCATCATTCAGGTAATGGGTCAATTGAATCCTCATTTACGGGATGCAAGTGATTATACACATAAACTTTGGGATCATCTTTTCATCATTTCAAAATTCAAACTGGATGTTGATAGTCCTTATCCGATCCCAAGCGCTGAGAGTTTTAAGGAAAAACCCAAGATGCCGGAATACCCGAAGGGAAAAATCCGTTACAAGCATTATGGCAAAACCATAGAAGAGATCATTCGCAAAGCAAAGGAATTGCCGGAAGGAGCAGAGAAGAAAGAACTGACAAGACAGATCGCCAATCACCTCAAGAAATCCTATTTCAACTGGAACAAAGATCATATCACGGATGATGTGATACTTAAAAATCTGGAAGAGCTTTCTGGAGGTGCGCTGAAGTACGATGACACGACTCCGTTGAGTTCACATCAGGAACTGCGTGGTAATAACCCAACCAAAAAATTCTTTCACAACAAGAATAATAAACACAAGGGAGGACATCACAAACACAAGAACAATAACCGTAAATACTAGAAAACTATATGGCAATCTTTGAAGTTCAGGGAGGACACAAACTTAAAGGAGATATCATTCCACAGGGCGCAAAAAACGAAGCGCTGCAAATTCTTTGCGCTGTTCTTCTCACAAAGGAGAAGGTGGTGATTTCAAATATTCCGGATATCGTTGATATCAATAAACTCATTGAACTTCTTTCAGATCTTGGTGTGAAAGTGGAGAAAACCGGACATGAAGAATATACCTTTCAGGCAGATGCTGTTAATGTGGATTACCTTGTTTCTCCAGAATTTAAAAAGAAGGGTGGAAGTTTGAGGGGGAGTATGATGATCGTTGGGCCTATGCTTACCCGTTTCGGAAAAGCTTATATGCCGAAGCCGGGTGGGGACAAGATCGGAAGAAGAAGAGTGGATACTCATTTCATGGGATTCGAGGCTTTGGGTGCAAAATTCAAATACAGCAGCGAGAGTGAGATCTACGAAGTAGAAGGAAAAAATTTACGTGGCGCCTACATGTTATTGGATGAGGCATCCGTTACCGGAACAGCGAATATTGTTATGGCTGCCGTACTTGCCGAAGGCATCACCACCATTTACAATGCGGCCTGCGAACCTTATCTGCAGCAATTGTGCAAGATGCTGAACAGGATGGGAGCAAAGATCACCGGTGTTGGTTCTAATTTGCTGAACATAGAAGGAGTGAAAGAATTGAAGGGAACAACACACCGAATGCTTCCGGATATGATCGAGATCGGTTCATTCATCGGTATGGCTGCCGTAACGCAGTCGGAAATCACCATAAAAAATGTAAGTTATGATGAGCTGGGGATCATTCCTACTATTTTTGGAAGGCTGGGTGTTCAGATGGAAAGAAGGGGAGATGATATCTTTATTCCGGAACAAGAGCATTATGAAATAGATACATTTATCGACGGTTCTATACTGACCGTTAGTGACGCAATTTGGCCTGGCTTTACACCCGACCTCATTAGCATAGCCCTGGTCACTGCCATACAGGCAAGAGGAAACGTACTGATTCATCAGAAAATGTTTGAAAGTCGTTTGTTCTTTGTGGATAAACTGATCGACATGGGAGCAAAGATCATTCTGTGTGATCCGCATCGCGCTACTGTGATGGGTCTCGACAGAAAAACACAACTTCGTGCCATACAGATGGCAAGTCCTGATATTCGTGCTGGTGTAGCCTTACTGATCGCAGCAATGAGCGCCAAAGGAAAGAGTGTCATTTTTAATATCAATCAGATCGACAGAGGGTATCAGCATATTGACAAACGTTTGAATGCGATCGGTGCTCAGATCAACAGAAAACAATAATGAAGCAAATTTTAAATATCCTCCTTTTCACTCTAATCGGATTTACATCCTGTAAAACGAAAAAGGAAACTGCAGTAGTTCAGCAACCGGTAAAGGAAACGAATCAAACGGATGGAATTACGGTGGGACTTAATTTAGGGAACAAAGCACCTGAGATCGCATTGAAAAATTACAATGACAGTCTCATACCACTCTCTTCTGTGAAAGGTAAATTAGTGCTCATCGATTTTTGGGCCAGCTGGTGCGGACCCTGCAGACATGAGAATCCAATGGTGGTTGCGGCCTATCAGAAATACAAGGATGTGAAATTCAAAGGAGGAAACGGATTTACTATTTACAG
>DAORJH010000223.1:0-3486 GCA_035438925.1 Bacteroidia bacterium
ATTTTCTTTTTCAGGAAAGTTTCTGATACGTCTGCCACCATCTGTCGGGGATCTTGCCGCTTACCGCTAATTCGTAATCGCTGTAATTGCAGGGCGTGAAATGAAAAGCTTGGGATCAATTTAGTAAAGAGTCCTTTTATTCCATCTTTATAAATTTTTTAGTTGAGACATTCCCTGAAGGTTCGGAAATAATAAGAAGGTAGCTTCCATTAGATAATTCCTGGATTGGTAACTTAAAGGTAGAGCCGTCCACTTTTACTTTTTTAATGGATTGGCCTAAGAGATTTTTAATCTCAATTGTACTGACTTTATTTTCAGATTCCAGCGTAATGAAATCTTTAGAGGGATTCGGATAGATGCTCGTATTCGTTGCATTCAAGGAAAATTCTTGTAGCCCAACCTGATTATCTAATGTCCATAACTTAACCTTTCCTCCTTGAATGGTGTCTGCGTAAAAATAGATCCTATTGTCAACATTCATAATGCAAATAGACTCATGATCATCACTGTATGGGACAACAAATGAACTTACATTATTTCCTGGTAAAATATCCAATGTTAAGTTTGTTCCTCCACCTGTACCGTCTGTTTCCCAGAGTTCATATCCGGTCACTCCATCACGGGCTAGAAAATATACTTTATTGCCGGAAGTACCATATCTAAATGTCCAACCCAAAGAAGCATGGTCCATGGCAGGACCATTTGGATTAATATTTTTAACTAGAGATGCTACACCAGTGGTGTGATTTATCTTGAATAGTTCATAATCGTCACCACCCAGATCCATTGGGCATAGCCAGTGATTATTGAGGAAAGGTAATCCCGTTGTGAAACTTTTTCCGGGATATGGGTATGCCATAGAATATAAGTGGCCAATCTTATTATAAGAAATTAAGGTGCCTGCAGCGGTTCCGTCAGAAACACCTATACTTGCTCCACTGACAAGAAATAAGAATTTACCGTTGGTCTCTTGCGTAATTTGAATTGCTTTGTTTTGGGGATGATAGGAAGCAAATAACTTTTTAACGAATGTGATGTTTTGAACGTTGTTTGTCATTCTGTATAAAAACATGGAGTCAGTAGATCCATAGATCTTGTCAAGAAAAAAGTACAAAGAATTATTCATCTCAAAGAAATTTGAATGAACGGTAGCACTATTAGAACTTGGCAAATTTGTAGCTGAGAAGGTTCCGGCAATCGTTCCGTCACTTTCCCAAATAACATTATTATGAGAAAAAACGAATTTATTATTGTAAGTAGTAAAATTAGAGATAGTGGATCCTGCGGCTCCCGGCGTAAGCTCTTTTAATAAATAGGTGCCAGCATTGGTACCGTCTGATCTCCATAATTCGCTTCCATTAATTCCGTCATTCGCGCTAAAAAAAAGGATATTATTTACAATTTTATGAATGCTAATGTTTGAAGTGTTTGCCCCTGTAAGAATATCCTTCACCATTGTAGTTCCATTGGCCGTACCGTCACTTTTCCATAATTCTTTTCCGTTGACAGAATTGTCAGCTAAAAAATATACATTATCATTTCCGGCATCCGTAATGGAAGAAATTCCGGATCCTCCTATACCAGGATAGATATCTTTCAAGAATATTGTGCCTGCATTGGTTCCATCCGTGACGCAAAACTCATTTCCAACATTAGCTAAGGTTTGTGAGAAAAATAATTTGTTTTGAGTAAGCAGCCTGGCCATATTGAGGGTACTTAATCCTCCTGGTCCTGGTATGAAATCTTTAATTAAAGTAGTGCCTGCTATTGTTCCATCTGTTTCCCAAAACTCAATTCCAACAGATCCGTCATTGGCCGCGAAGCATAATCTTGAACCGATCTGAAAGAAGTCAATGAAATTAGTGCCCTTGCTACCATAACCTAAATTTAGCAGTTTAAAGCAACTAGCATTCGTTCCTGAAGTGTACCAAAGCTCCAAATTTGTAGCACTCATCGAGTTGGTTCTGCTTGTCATGATGATGACGCCATTGTTCACTCTTTGAGGGTAGATTTGCGATGAGCCTGGGTAAATCTCATATAAATTGTCAATCATGTATGGTGTTTGACAAAATAATTTAGAACAAATCGATAAGGCTAAAGCAGCTGAAAAAAAGAAATTTTTCATGAGATTCATTTATATCAAAGATATAAAAAAATGTGAGAAATTGAATTTTATCTAAATCAAATCCTCATTTTACCATAATTTTCTTGAAAATATTACAGTTAACTCAACTTCTGATAGGTCTGCCACTATCTGTCGGGGAAGGAGTTTGGAACCTTGCTTCGGGTTCTTTCCCAAAACAACAGCAAAGGGCTTTTAACTACTAAATTATTGTCTTTTTTTATGTACATTTATATCATGAAAGCAATGGTTATTACTCCTAAAAGTCAATCTGAGTTTAAGTTTATAAATGACTTGCTTAAAAAACTTGGAATCTTGTCAGCAACTATGACAGAAGAAGAATTAGAAGATATTGGATTATCAAAAATGCTTAAATCGGTTGATAAAACAAAGAAAATCAGCAGAGAAAGTATTATGAATAAACTCAAATGATCACATGCAAGTTGAGTTTTTAAGTAAATTTTCTAAAGATATTGATCACATTAGTCAGAAGTCTGTAAAAACAAATGTTGCCAAATTGATTCGTTTAATAGAGTCTGAAGCTAATCTTAATAATATTCCTAATTTAAAAAAACTTGTTGGTCATAGATCTGCCTATAGAGTCCGAATAGGTGACTACAGACTTGGATTTTTTTACGAAAGTCGAAAAGTAATTTTTGCAAGAATTGTCCATCGCAAAGATATTTACAAAGTGTTTCCTTAGCTTCAACGGTTCTTAGAATTATCTATCGTCAAAGAGGGCCATTCAATGCTTAGCAAAACAAATTTCGAAGCTTCAAGAAGCCGGCTTCAACTTTTAATAGAATCGGGGAGAACGGTTAAAAGATCTTTTTCTTAAGACAACTTCTGATACGTCTGCCACCATCTGTCGGGGATCTCACCACTCACGGCTAATTCGTAATCGCTGTAATTGCAGGGGATCAATGTATGTCTTTCAAATTTCGCCCCTTTGATCGGTGGATAAGGGATCTCCATCCACCATCTGTCACTCTTCTTGCTCTTGTAAAAATTGATCTCGTGTTTCTCTGATTCCATGATCACGTGAAAACGGGTGTAATCGGGATTGGTCCGGCTTGGGTAATCGTTCTTTCTGTTGTAATAGCCATCCATAAAACACCAGATCATCTGCGCCGCTAAATGCGCTGTTTTTCCACTCTCATCAAAATCAGGATTTATCTCGTAAATTCCCAATGAAGATAAACGATCGTTCATGCCGGCATAACGCAACATCTGGCAGGCTTCTTCCGAATAGAATCCATTGGGCGAGGCATTGGGATTGGCCGGCGCATCGGAATGTTTGATGCTCGTGATGTCAAAACTCATCATGTCCGCCTGACGGATGATGGGTTCCGCAATTTCTATTT
>DAORJH010000223.1:3496-4702 GCA_035438925.1 Bacteroidia bacterium
GTCACGTATTTGCCCGAGTCTGTAAAAATCAAAATACAATTTCGTCATCATGCCCAAACTGTTCTGATCCACCAGATACGTTTGATAACCCATGTTGCTGTAATTGAATAAAAAGTTAGGCTGATGCAAGATGATCTTTCCTAAGTAAGAATGATTCGCGATCTCTTCATCGGGATTTCCCAGATCAAATACAGAATCCACCGATACCATGTTGATGGTTTGCTCCAGGTCCTTGTATCCTAAAAATTGCGCATAGGTAAGATCCTGTGATCCTCCGAGTATAATGGGAATGATATTCTTTCTTACGAGATGATCCACAACCGAACGCAAAGCGAAGTAGGTATCTTCGGTGCTATGTCCGGGCATGATATTACCAAGGTCGGCCACCTTGGCCGTAAATCCGGTTCCGAATAATTTGTACAGAAAAGCACGCACTGCATCCGGTGCATTTTTACTACCGGAATTATCAGGTGCATTGCGGTCTTCACACACACCCACAATGGCCATATTCACATCCTCCAACTCCGGAAAATCATCTGTGCTCTTGTAAATTTGAAAGATGCTGCCAAACTGTGATTCAGAAGTGGATTGGCCCATTAAAATGTCTTCTGCATTTACAGGCGTAAAAAAGTGCATGATGTCGCTCATGGTGATTGTGTTTCTACGAATGTAAGGGCTTTGGTTCCTCCTAAATCCTTTGAAGAGAAAGAGTAATTAAGAGGGGAGTGTTGATGAGTGAGGAATGTTAAATTATGAATGTTGAATGATAAATGACGAGTTTCATTTGGAGGGAGATCCCTCGCTTCACTCGGGATGACAGTACGTTTGTCATTCCGAGCAGAGCGATAGCGTAGCGAGGAATCTCGTGCTTGGGATGTTTAAGATTTTAGATTGAAGATTTTAGATTTGGGAGGAGATCCTTCCACCCTACGTTTTACTCGGGTGGCAAGCGACTTCGCTACGCTTCTCCCGATAGCTATCGGGACAGGATGACAGTAGGTTTTCGAAATCTTCAATCAAAAATCGTCAATCAAAAATCTAAAATCCTAGAACGGTGGTTTCGAGTTCCGAAAAGACGGACCCTGAGGTTCTCGAAGGGTCCGAAAAAGTTAAAGTAGAAATAAGATTGATTTGTCTTTTCGTATCGGTGGTTTCGAGAGCCTCAACCACCGTAGAGTCCCGATCCGCCGCGGCGGACTGTCGGGG
>DAORJH010000224.1:0-4655 GCA_035438925.1 Bacteroidia bacterium
GCTTGGTCTGGTGATCATTTTTATTTCTTGTGTCATTTCTATTCTCGGTTACCTGATCACGCCAGATCACACACCTTACGCAAACGATCAAAAACCTGAGTTACACATTAAAGAACCCGGATTTCATTCCCGTTTTTTACTTGTGAAAAAGAACGAAGTATATCAGGAACCTTCCTTATTAGATAAAATGCTTTTTGGTGTTTATGATGATAAAACCTCTCTCACCATGTATAATTATTTTTTCAAAGGGCCATTTGTTATGGTGGAAGAATATACAGGAAACGAGAATAACAACGGAAACGTCACTAAGATCAATGTAGCGGACGTGGTGTATGCCATAGACGGTAAAGAACCTATCTCTTACAATATATTAACCGGTGAAGTTTCTTTTTATGAAATAGGAAATCCCAATAAACTTACTAAGACTGTAAAAGAACTGAGAAAAGAAATTCAGGATCATCATGTCGTAACGAAAAAATACGTACTTGGGACAGATCTGTTGGGGAGAGACCTGTTAAGCAGACTACTTATTGGTACGCGCATCAGCTTAAGTGTTGGATTGGTTTCCGTTATCATTTCCATCATCATCGGAATTTTTCTTGGCGCAGTGGCCGGATACTTCAGGGGAAACATCGATTCAGCCATCATGTGGCTCATTAATGTTGTATGGAGCATTCCTACACTCTTATTAGTGATCGCGATCACACTTGTGTTAGGAAAAGGGATCATTCAGGTATTCATCGCCGTAGGGTTGACCATGTGGGTGGAAGTGGCAAGGATCGTGCGTGGTCAGATCTTAAGTATACGGGAAAAAGAATTTGTGGAAGCAGGAAGAGCATTAGGATTTACAAACATGAGAATCATTTTACGTCACATTCTACCGAATGTAATGGGACCAGTGATCGTAATGGCGGCCAGTAATTTTGCTTCGGCTATCTTAACAGAAGCTGGTTTAAGTTTCTTGGGTATTGGTGCTCAACCTCCGGTACCAACGTGGGGAGAGATGACGAACACGCATCATGGATATATTTTAATGGATAAGGCTTATCTGGCCTTCATTCCCGGTATTGCCATCATGGTGCTCGTACTTTCCTTCATGTTAGTAGGTAACGGTCTTCGCGATGCCCTCGATACACGAACAATGGATGAAAAACCTATTGCGGGAAGCTAATCGATTTCGTGTAATTAATTCATAAGGATTATCTCTTCAACATTTCCTTCAAAGCCTTCACCCATTCATCACTCGCATTTAAGCTCGGAACCAAAGTGATCTTCTCTCCACCATGTTCTTTAAAGATCTCATCGTATTCTGTTCCTATTTCGTAAATGGTCTCTAAACAATCGGCCACAAAGGCCGGAGAGAATACCAACACCTTCTTTGCACCTTTTTCGGCGAGTTCTTTTACAACTTTATCACTGTAAGGTTTAAGCCATTTGTCATCCAAGCGACTTTGAAAAGCGGAACTGTATTTTCCTTCCGGAATATTCAAGGCTTTTACCAATTGCCTTGTTGTTTCCATGCTATTGGCACGGTAACAATATTGATTGTTCTTTGTGATGGCATCACAACAACTTCCCATCTTACATGTATTGTTGCCATAATGTGCAGATGCTTTTAAAATTTGTCTCTCCGGTAAACCATGATAAGAAAACAGCACATGATCATATTGCGAGTGATCGTACTGTTTTGCAATAGCTGTAAAAGCTTTGATGAATGCAGGCTGATCGTAGAATTTGGAAATGAAATTGAAAGAAGGAATTACCTCCCAGGTCTTTAATTCATCCATCACTTCTTCCATGGTACTTCCGGTACTGGAACTCGCATATTGTGGATACAAGGGAAGAATATGAATGCGTGATGGTTTTTGTTCCCTTAATTTATTCAAAACAGAACGGATGCTTGGTTTGCGGTAACGCATGGCCAATTCCACGATGTAATTCTCTCCTAATTCTTTCTGCACTTTTTCTTTTAATTCTATTCCATGTAACAAAAGGGGGGATCCGTTCTTGGTCCAGATCTTTTGATACAATTTGGAAGAAGCGAATCTGCGAAAAGGAACGATGATCATATTCACCAATATGAATCTTCCTACAGGATTGATATCAATGACTCTTTTGTCATTTAAAAATTGAGTAAGATACTGTCCTACTTTAGAAGGTGTAGGTTCATCCGGTGTTCCGAGATTGATAAGTAAGACAGCTTCTTTGATCACGTTAACTAGGATTTGAATCTGCAGCAGGTGGATTTTCGTTCACTTCCACTTGTGCAGCAGGAATTTCCTTTTTTGTAAATCTTTTCTGAAAAGCGATGATGATACCTACACCAAAGGAAATGGACATGTCGGCGAAATTAAAAATGGGACGAAAGAACTGAAATGACTCACCACCAACAAAAGGCATCCATTCAGGAAAATTTCCATTCCACATAGGGAAATAGAACATATCCACTACTCTACCGTAGAGAAAAGGAGCATAACCCCCATCTGCCGGCATGAATTTGGCTACATTGAATTCATCACTCTCGCTGAACATCACTCCGTAAAAAGCACTGTCTAATATATTTCCTAAGGCTCCGGCCAAAATAAGTGAAACAGAGAGTACAAAACCAGGATGTTCTCCTTGCTTGATGATGTAACGAATGTAAAAAGCCCCTGCCACGCAAGCCAGGATACGAAACACACTTAAAATGATCTTGCCGTAATCGCCTCCAAACTCAAATCCAAATGCCATACCCGGATTTTCGGTGAAGTGAAGGATGCACCAATCGGCAGCACGCCCAACTTCCCCCAATGGATAATTCGCTTTGATATAGATCTTGATGAACTGATCGATAAACAGCACCCCAAAAACGGTGATGAGTGGTAGTTTATATTTAGAGAAGAAGGCCTTCAAGCTTTTTTATTTGTATGCAAAAATACTGTTTTATTGTTAATAAAAAGGTAGAATCGAGAGAGAAAGTATTATCTAAAGATCAATAAGTTCATCTCCTTAATTAACCAAAATAAGTTTGTTTTATTATGCCTTAATACTATATTCTTGCTTAGAAATTACTACGAATTATAGCAAGTCTAATTGATCCTATCCTCTATTTTTGTTCGAAGAATGAGAATGATAAAAACATTTATGAAAGTAAGCGTACCGGAAGAGGTTATTGTTAATCAAATTTACTTGATACGTGGGCATAAAGTTTTGTTGGATAAAGATCTTGCCAATCTTTATCAAGTTACAACGGGTAATTTAAACAAAGCCGTACAAAGAAACCTAAAGCGATTTCCATCAGATTTTATGTTTCAATTGAATGAGGAAGAATTTAAAAATTTGATATTCCAAAATGGAACATCAAGTTGGGGTGGAACAAGAAAGTTACCTTTCGCCTTTACTGAACAGGGGGTAGCCATGTTATCGGGGATTCTAAATAGTGACAGGGCTATAAATGTCAATATACAGATCATGCGTGTATTCACTCGAATACGTCAAGTTTTAATTGATAATACGGAATTACGTCTGGCAATTGAAGAGATCCGTAAGAAAACCAATAACAATGCCAAGAATATTGAAATTGTGTTTCAGTATCTTGATGAATTAATTGAAAAGAAGGAAAGTACAAAACCACGTAGAAAAATCGGTTACAAATTACCAAGGAAAAAGTCCGATGACCGTTGAGCTAAATGATTAAAAGTCCACTATTGATCAATGTTTGTAATTTAAAAGCTTGAGCAAGAGCTAATAACTTGAAAGGAATAAGTATGTTTCCTTTATCGAAAAATGAACTCACAATCCCACCCTCTTCTTTTCATCAATTGGAAACTTTTTACGAATGAAGAATTTACCTGCCTTTATGTTTCCTTTTACCTGAAGTTGTCCGCGTCCTCCCCCACTCACCAAACGCATGACATCAGCTAAGTTCACATTCTTAAAGCTTCCATTCAGTGTAAAAGAATAATCCTTTTCTGAATTCGGTTTGATATGAACCCGTTTGTGTGATCGTGCTTTACCTAAATAAATGCCATCGTAAAAAACATCAAACGTACTTCTGTAAACGGAAAAACCTACGTTGTTCGGATTTTTAATTCCCAATACAACTTCTGCACTCATTCCGTTCATGTCGATCTTTTTCATCTTAAAATCGCGCACACCTGTACATTGCGGTTCCTTAAAGGAAGTGCAGGAAAATAAAAAACAGGACATGAGAAGTCCTACTCTTAAAGCACGATTCAAAATGAGAAATGCCCCTTCGAGAACCTCAGGGGCCCGTTTAAATAACAAGACAGATCTTTTGAATCTATTGATCAATGTGATTAACGCAAACGCTATTACTTCTTTGATAGTTCCGTAAAGTATTTATAGAACAATGGAATGGTTTCAATTCCCTTGTAGTAATTGAATAAACCGTAATGCTCATTCGGAGAATGCAAGGCGTCAGTATCTAAACCAAATCCAAATAAAATGGAATCCAATCCTAGTTCCTGCTTGAACAAAGCAACAATTGGAATACTGCCTCCTCCTCTGGTTGGAATTGGTTTTTTTCCGAATGTATCTTGCATCGCCATACTCGCTGCTTTGTATCCTGCACTTTCTGTACTCACTACTACCGGTTCACCTCCGTGATGTGGTTTCACTCTTATTTTCACTGACTTTGGCGCTACCGATTCAAA
>DAORJH010000225.1:0-4636 GCA_035438925.1 Bacteroidia bacterium
TCTTTGACCACTGCTGGTAGTAATTCATGAAATAAACGTTGATAATCCATTGTTATTTTTAGTGAATCTTCAGCGTTGTATTTGTATTGTTTCTGCCATCCCCAGTTCTTCCATCCCTCATCATTTTCATTGTTGCCACACCAAAGAGCGATGCAGGGGTGTGAAGCAATTCGATTGACATTTTCCTTTGTTTCCATTTTCACATTTTCTGTGAAGGAACTATCACCCGGATACATTGCGCATGCAAAAGGAAGATCCTGCCAAACAAGAATTCCATTTCTGTCACATTCATTGTAAAATTCTTCACTCTCATAAACTCCTCCTCCCCAAACCCGGATCATATTGAACCCAGATCTTCTGCATTCCTGAATCAGCATTTTTGTTTTTTCGAAATGCAATCCCGGCTCCAAAGCATCAATGGGAATGTAATTCGCACCTTTCATGAAGATCTCTTTTCCATTCAGTTTAAAAAGAAAGGATTCGCCAATACTGTCTTTATTTCGGATCAATTCGATCTTTCTCAAACCAGTACTGAATTCTTTGATGTCAAGTATTCTTTTGTTCTTCAAGGTTAAAGTGAAGTCGTACATGGCCTGTTTTCCACTTCCGTTGCAGTACCAGAATTGTGGGTCTTTGATTTCATGATCGATCTCAATCTTATTTAAACCTGCATCTAATTCCCTTTTAATGTGAATTTCCTTTGGTGTTTGATAGCGACGAATTATGAATTCGTATTCCCCTTTTGTTTTGCATTGAACTTCGAGCTTGATCGATAATTTAGCAAGTGAATCGGATAGGTATTTCTTACGGCATTGAAGATCCTTAATACGCGCATCATTGTAGCTGATCAATTTTACATTCTTCCAAATACCACAACCTGCAAATCGTGGTCCAAAATCCCATCCGAACTGATACTGCGCTTTTCTAACGTACACTCTTTCCTCTCCGGGTAAAGTGATCTTGTTTTTCTCTTTTACTTCATTGGCTTTTTTTACTGTTGATTCAAAATGAATGCTCAGTGTATTGTTTCCTGCCGTGAGCAGATCTTTCACTTCTGCACTCCAGGTTCTGAACATATTATTGGTAAACAATATCGTTTTACCGTTCACAACAACTTCTGCATAGGTGTCTAGTCCTTCAAACTCCAGAAGAATTCCATCTTTCTTCAGTTCCTTTGCCGACAAAGCAAAAACACATTGATAATTCCAGTTCTCTTTTTCTATCCATTGCAGCTCTTTTTCGTTCGTGCCTTTGTAAGGATGCCCTATCTTTTTATTTAAGTAGAGATCGGCGTAAACTGAACCGGGGACTCGAGCATCCATCCATTCGGTCTTACCGGCTTGTTGAAATTTCCAGCCGGAATTAAGTAAATGCTCTGTGTTCTGTGGCAATAGCGCATTGAGTATTAAAAGTACAACCGTAAACATCAGAATTATTTTGATTGAAGGATTTTCTTTAATTGAACGATCTCATTCTCATTGCAAATTCCACGATCATCTAAAATTGCAGAAGAATGAAAAGAAGAACATTTGGTTTCAAATAATTCAGGAAACTGAGTAGAACGTACATTTCCTCCTGCTATGATCTCAATTTTGTCTGAATAAGATGCTGCTAATTCGGCAAGTTTTCTTTTGCCTTCTAAAGCCGATCGATTACCTCCTGAACTCAGCACCGAATGAATACCTAAATGAATAAGCATTTCAATGGATGCATTAAGATCCCTGCATTCATCAATGGCGCGATGAAAGGTACATTTCATTTCTCCAGCACTATTTTTAATTTCAGAAATTGCTTTTTCGTCGATTTCATTTCGTCTATTCAGAATTCCGAACACGATCCCGTCTACTTTATTTTCTCGGCAGAAGCATATAGTATCCAACATCTCCTTCAATTCTAAACTGGAATAAATAAAATTTCCTTCCCTCGGACGAATGATTATGTGCAAAGGAATGGATAATTGTTTTTTGATCGATAAAATTTCGGTTTTATCCGGACTTATTCCGCCACTTTCATAGCTCTTACAAAATTCGATGCGATCAGCTCCTGCTCTTTGTGCGATGAGACAAGAAGCTGTATTAAAGCAGGCTATTTCCAATAGATTCTTCAAGCGAGCTCATCTGACATGGTAATCGGAATCAAAAAGCTGATTGCCACTTTCATCCGCCAAGGCGTAATTGAATCCTTTCTGAATGGCGTAGGATCCATGCTCTCCGTTTTTATTAATGGCAAGAAATCCTACCTGAACATCTTTTATATTCGGACTTTTAGTGATCAGGCGTTCAATTGCTTTTTTGCAGGCATCGGTCGGTGATAATCCTTGTCGCATTAATTCAACAACTAGAAATGATCCACAAATCCTTAGTACAGTTTCTCCAACACCGGTTGCACAGGCCGCACCAATTTCATTATCTACATACATTCCTGCCCCAATGATCGGAGAATCTCCAACTCTGCCATGCATTTTATAGGCAAGGCCACTGGTAGTGCAAGATCCGGAAAGATTTCCGGCTGCATCCAAAGCCACCATGCCAATGGTATCATGATTTTCAATATTCGCTTTTGGATGATATTCCGATTTTTTAAGCCATTCTTTGTATGCTTTTTCAGCTTCAGCTGTAAGTTTTTCTGATTCCAGCTGAAATCCATTTTCCAATGCAAATTTTTGAGCCCCTGCTCCAACAAGCAGAACGTGTGGTGTTTTTTCCATCACCATTCGCGC
Organism: Bacteroidia bacterium; assembly: GCA_035438925.1. Classification (GTDB taxonomy): domain Bacteria; phylum Bacteroidota; class Bacteroidia; order B-17B0; family Aurantibacillaceae; genus Aurantibacillus. The sequence goes on from DAORJH010000225.1 coordinate 2,720, forward strand.
AACACAAACCGGATGTTTAATTCGCTGAAGAAAAGCTACACCACCACATTTTCCATTGTGATCCATGATACTTGCATCCAGTGTTACTTTACCTTCTCTGTCGGGCAGACCGCCAAGACCCACACTTAAATTACTAAGGTCATCTTCTGTTACCATGACTCCTTTTTCTACTGCATCAAGCGCTGTACCTCCTTTTGACAGAATTTTCCAAGCGCCTTCATTTGCTGCAAGTCCGTGATTCCAGGTTGAAATAACTACAGGTTTTCTGACCTTGTTTGTTTCTGATTTTTTTTCATTACGAATTGTTGCTTTGAGATCCGGAAGTCCCGTCAATGCCACTGCAGAAACGATGCCTGCACTTTTTAAAAATTTTCTTCTTTCCATTTAGCGTTTATTAAGAAAGTGTTTTGCGTATTTCACTTGCATCTGATCCAGTTTTCTTGAATTGATCTTCAGTCGTATTCTAAAATCTTCGAGGTCCTTGTTGTCCTTTTTGGTCCATAAGGCTTCTGCCAAAGCAGGCATACGGGGAACTGCCATGTACTCCGCTTGCTTTTCATTCATGATATATTCCGTCCAGACATTTCCCTGCGCACCTAATATGAATTCTTCTTCATCATACTTTAAACCTGCCGGCATTGGGTCGAAGAGATAAACGGAATCAACAGGATTATACCCGCCGATCGCATGAGGTTCACCCGGAAATTTAGATTGATAATGATCGAAATAGCATGGTTGTCCCGGACTCATTACCACAAAATGTTTTTGTTTTGCAGCTTCTATTCCACCTTTGGTTCCTCTCCAGCTCATCACCGCGGCGTTAGGAGCCAGACCCCCTTCGAGGATCTCATCCCATCCGATGATCTGTCTTCCTTTTGAATTCACATAATTCTCTATTCGCCTTGTAAAAAAACTTTGAAGTTCTTCTTCTGTCTTCAATTTTTCTTTTCTCATCAGCGATTTGCAGTTCTTACATTCTTTCCATCTAAGTTTCGGACATTCATCTCCTCCAATATGAATGTATTTTGACGGGAAGAGAGCCATTACTTCATCCAATACATTTTCCAGGAATTCCAAGGTAGAATCTTTTGTACAGTAAACATCATTGAAAACACCCCAACCTTTGGCCACTTCAATTTTTTTACCTGTACAAGAAAGCCATGGGTAAGCTGCTATTGCTGCTTGAGAATGCCCAGGCATTTCAATTTCGGGTACAATGTTGATGTGAAGTTTAGTTGCATACTGCACAACTTCTTTGATCTCTTCTTGTGTGTAAAATCCTCCGTAACGACTTGTGTCAACGTCGTCCTTGCTTTTTATTCCTAATACAGTACCGCTTCTCCAGGCACCAATTTTAGTGAGCAGTGGATATTTTTTTATTTCAATTCTCCATCCCTGATCATCGGTTAAGTGCCAATGAAAGGAATTCATTTTATACATGGCCATCAGATCGAGGTATTTTTTAATGAAAGTAACATTGAAAAAATGACGACTCACATCGAGGTGCATGCCTCTCCATTCAAATCGCGGACCATCAATGATCTTCATTCCTGGGATTACGAACATCTTATCAGGAGGAAGTTTACCTGTAGGTTTTTCTTGGATAGGCAAGAGGTGTGTAAGCGTGACCAATGCATAAAAAGCGCCAGAACCTCCACCTTCGCCAAGAATGTGGATGGATCTATCTGTGATATCCATATGGTATTTTTCTTTCCATCCTGCTTCAAAATCAGGTTTCGAAAATTCAATGTAATTGCCCTGTGTGGGTTTTGCTTTTACAATAGGTAGCCGATAGCCATAATATTTTTCAAGATGATCATTGAACCATTTAATATCAGATCCCAATGATTCATCTGTCAAAACAATTTGGGTTTGTGGAGAGAATCCGAATTTTACTTTGGTGTAGGTGATCGCATT
>DAORJH010000226.1:0-4631 GCA_035438925.1 Bacteroidia bacterium
GTACGGACCAACCGGAACCGGAATACTTTACATGAGCAAGAAATGGCTGAAAGAGTTGCCTGTTTCTTGTCCGGGTGGAGGAACAATCAAAACAGTTACTTTCCATGAGACCGTTTTTGCAGAAGGAGCACTTCGCTTCGAAGCAGGAACTCCGAATATTGAAGGAGTCATTGGATTTGATGCAGCAGTGAAATACATGACTGAAATAGGGATGCAATCCATCGCGGAACATGAACGTGAATTGACCCGGTATGCACAAATGAAACTTTCGGAATTGGAAGAAATTGAACAATACGGAAGATCTGATAATAAAGCCGGAGTGATATCATTCAACGTAAAAAAACAACATCCTTTTGATGTAGGAACCTTGTTGGATAAATATGGCATCGCTGTAAGAACAGGACACCATTGCACCCAGCCATTGATGGAACTGCTCGGTATTCCCGGAACCGTTAGAATCTCCTTTGCCCTGTATAACCGAAAAGAAGAGATCGATATTTTCATTGATAAATTGAAGAAGACAATTAAAATGCTTGGATGATGAGTATCGCAGAAAAGGAAAAAGAGATAATTGAAGAATTTGAGTTATTCGGAGATGACTGGGAATCGAAATACCAGCACATCATTGATCTTGGAAGAAGTTTACCCCTGATTGAGGAAAAAGATAAAACTGAAGACAGATTGATAAAAGGATGTCAGAGCCGCGTTTGGCTGAAATCAGAAAAGGAAGGAGACCACATCCGTTTCAAGGCAGAAAGCGACGCGATCATAACAAAAGGATTGATCGCATTGATGGTACGCGTATTGGATGGAGAAAAGGCGAAAGATATCATTGAAACAAAAGTTGATTTCATTGATAAGATTGGATTAAAAGAACACCTCTCGCCTACCCGGGCGAATGGACTTGTCAGTATGATCAATAGAATGAAATCAGAAGCATTATTATTAAGCAGATAAAATGGCAGCTATCATAATAACCAAGAATACCGAGCTGATGCAGACGGTAATAGATGAGATCAAAACCTGTTTTGATCCTGAGATCCCGGTGGATATCTGGGAATTGGGATTGATCTATGAACTGGATCTGAATGATGAGAATGAATTAAAAGTGGTCATGACATTAACATCACCTAATTGTCCGGTAGCAGAAACCCTGCCTGAAGACGTACGTTCCAAGCTGGCAAAGTTGGCTGATATAAAATCAGTGGATCTGAAGCTTACATTCGAACCACCCTGGGAGAAGGAAATGATGAGTGAGGTAGCGCAGCTGGAACTTGGCTTCATGTGATAAAAGAAAATTGAATTTGGAAAATGAGATCAGAAATAAAGTAGCAGAGAGTGGTATCATTACTATTGATCCTGAGCAATTCTATGTTCCCGGTGAACGTGTTGTATTTGATATCAAGTCGCTTTTGTTCATGGAACAGATCTTGAAAGAAAAAGAACTTCGCGATTTCATCAGTAAAAATGACTGGAGTTTTTATAAAGATAAACTGGTAGCGCTCAATTGCAGTGCAGACGCAGTCGTTCCAACCTGGGCCTATATGCTGATCACTTTGGCCCTTGAGCCATTTGCAAAAAAGATCTTTTTTGGAACACTGACTGAAATGGAGCAAGAACTTTTTTCCGAAGCACTTATAAAACTTGACCTATCCGCATATAAGAATGCAAGGGTGATCATTAAAGGCTGTGGAGATTTTCCGGTTCCAGTAAACGCTTATGTTCAGCTGACTGCCATGCTGAAGCCGGTTGTCAAAAGTATCATGTATGGCGAACCCTGCAGTACTGTTCCACTTTACAAAGCTCCTAAATAGCTATTCAATCCAAAAGGTTAATAACTGTTTCGGTATTTTCACGTAACCTTTTCCTATTTCTCCGTTATTTGTTCATCAGATGAAATTCATTTTCAGAATATTCTTCATTGTCTGTTTCCTTTTCGGATTTCAGAACAGGCTTCCTGCACAACAGCAGGATCAAATGTTCAAGCAAAAGAAAGAAAGAAAAAAGATCTGGCGAAAATGGCGAAGAAACAGAGGGAACTACAATCCCTATTTAGAGAAAAAGGCCAGTCAGAAACCAAGTGCAAAAATGGCGAGGAATGATCGCAGAGATCAGCGAAAAGCAAAAAAGGCATTTAAGAAGCAATTGAGGCAGAATAAAAAACGGGTGAATAAATAAGATCTTACTTATCTTTCTTCTTCTTGCTGTTGTACTTTCCCTTCTTCACATTATCAATGAATTGAGCCCAGGCAAACGGATTTAAAAGTGAAATTGAAGGGGATTGGCCTAATGAATAAGCTTTAGTGTAATAAGCCAGCATCACATATTTGTAATTCTCAGATGCACTCGCAGTTTGATTTCTTTCCAAATAGGTCATCGCTTCTCTTTCCAGATTCTTTTGTGCTCTGTCTATGTCTGTATCATTCAGATTAAGCGCAAGGAAGGCACGTTTAAACTCTTCTTTGCTGGGCCATGGAAAAACCTCAACCTGTGGTAACTGAATTGTGTCTTTGGTAAGAACCTGAACAGCATAATAATATTTTTGCCTGAGGGTGTCTGCAATCTTATAGGTTCGCTTTTTATGTATCAATGAAACGAACTCAATCTCATCTCCAGGGTTTACAACAAGACTGAAAAAACCGTAAAAGTCTGAATTTGCCCCCCTATTTGTCCCTTTTATTACAACGGAGGCGAAAGGTATCGGAGTTAAACTATCCTGATCAAGTACAACACCGGAAAACTGGATATAATCTTTCTTTTTGGTGCCATTTTCCTGAGAAAATGATACGCTGAAGATCAATAACACCATCAGAAGTGATAGAAAGAGGCGATTCATTTTATAAAAATAGGCAATGTTTCCAAGTCAAAATACCTATTTAACAAATATTGCAGTCTCCCTTATTTTAAGCTAAATTTGTATAGTATGTCTGCCTTGAGATTCATCCTGTTTTTTTGCTTTTCTACGCAATTATTCTTTTCTCAGTCTGCTTTCACAATCCAGAAAGCGGCAAAGCCGAAAAGAGCAAAATTAAGCATTGGAGCAGGCTTGAACAGAAGTGAACTTTTTCTTGAACAGAACATTAAGGAAGATGAAAGAATGATGGGTGTTTCCACACAACTGGTGTATGACGCACACAAAGTAGTTCGATTCAGCGCTGAGTTCACCCATTATTTTCCAACTGATCTCGCTCCTAAGTGGTATAATTTGAAATATAATGGAATTGAGATAAATAGTCAGTTCAAGGCACGATTTGAAAATGTGAATGCTGTTTTTTACCCAATCGTTGGATTCAGTTATCATTCCTTTTCCGGATATTTTACCGGTAAAAATGATTCGAAAGGAGTATCTGCTGTCTATCCACCCAATTCCTTTCAAAAAATTAATTGGCTCGGTTTTAATTTCGGCACTGGGTACGAGTATAAGTACAAACGTCTGGGTTTCTTCGCGGAATTCAAACTTCGCTTTGGAATAGAGCATAAGAATTTCAGGAACACCGGCATAAAAGACGTCTCAACCGGTACAGGGATCAAATATTACTTTGGTATTCCAACCATTCGGACTTTATTTCGAGGTGGTACACGCAATCGCTATTTCCTTAAAACAACCGAAGCAGATTAAATGGATTCATTAGGCCCTTATTTGCTGCGACTGCAAGAATTTCTGAACCATTATCTTCCCTTGAAGAATCCGGTTCTGATCTTAGCACTCACCTTATTGATCATTTTATTCTCTCCACTTTTGTTCCGACGATTTCGGATTCCGGGAATCATTGGTCTTATACTTGCAGGTGTTTTTATTGGCCCGCATTCAACTCATATCATTGAATCAACTTCCAGTTTTGAATTATTATCTAAAACCGGCTTGTTGTATATCATGTTCCTTGCAGGATTGGAAATTGATATGCATGAATTCAAACACAACAGGAATAAAAGCATAGTATTTGGAGCATTAACCTTTTTAATTCCGATCATCATCGGGTATATTGTCTGTATTTACGTTTTTCATTTTTCTACCTGGTCCTCTCTTTTACTTGCAAGTATGTTCAGCACGCACACTTTGTTAAGTTATCCGATCGTGAGCAATATGGGTATAGTAAAGAACAGAGCTGTACAGATCACTTTTGGTGGAACAATAATTACGGATGCTGCAGTGCTGATCCTGCTAGGTGTGATCGCCAATGTTGTAACGGGGGAGCTTGATGGAAGTTTCTGGCTAAGGATTACGATCTCGCTTGGACTTCTGGTTTTCAGTACACTTTATCTTTTACCGAGGATCAGCAGATGGTTCTTTCGAAATATTGAAGCACAGGCCAGCTCTCAGTACATTTATGTTCTTGCCATGGTCTTCATTGCGGGTTTTCTAAGTGAACTTGCAGGAGTAGAACCCATCATCGGTGCGTTCTTGGCCGGATTGGGATTGAATAGGGTGATCCCACACAGCAGCATTCTCATGAACCGCATCGTATTCATCGGAAACACTTTGTTCATTCCTTTCTTTTTGATCAGTGCAGGAATGCTGGTGGATCTCAAATTATTTTTCATGGGCATCAACTCAATGGTGTTCGCCGGCATTTTATGTGTCGTTGCAATTTCAACCAAATACTTTGCGGCCTGGATGACAGCCACCATCT
>DAORJH010000227.1:0-4628 GCA_035438925.1 Bacteroidia bacterium
AAAGACATTCACCAGCACCAACCTTGCGGCTGTCTTGGCTAAGACAGGGAAGAAAACCATCCTTTTAGAACTTGACCTGCATAAACCACGCATCTATAAAAGATTTTCTCTACCAAAACAAGAAAAGGGAATTTCTACCTTCATCAATGGTACGAGTTCATTGGATGAGATCATCACACCCACTTTTATTCCGAATTTGTTTTGCCTTTACGCCGGACCAATTCCACCTAACCCTTCGGAATACATTCTGTCCGAAAAACTGAAAGACCTTCTTACCTATGTGAAAAGCAATTACGATTATGTGATCATTGACTCACCTCCGGCCGGATTATTATCAGATGCGATCTACATGATGAAATATGTCGATGCCTCAATTTTCGTGCTGAACACAAAGAGCAGCGACAAGAAGGTGGTCAACTTTATCGAGAACATGGCTCAAAGCAATAACATCAAAAACATTCACCTAATCCTGAATGGAATGAAAAAGCTCGATTCCCGTTATTATTACAAGGGCTATGGTTATAGCTATGGATACGGTTACGGCTATGGCTACAGCTATGGAAAAGGCTACTAATTAGTCGAATTTTATTGGTCTTTTACACAAAATTGAGTAAGTTTGATACTCAATTATGCTAGAAACGCTAATCTCCTCAAAAACAAGGATTAAGCTCCTTTACAAATTCTTTATTAACGCCAGTGCCACTTCCTATTTAAGGGGTCTGGAAGAAGAATTCAACGAATCAACCAATTCGATACGGCTTGAACTGAATAAGTTTGAAAGTGCCGGTTTTTTAACTTCCCAAACCAGCGGAAATAAAAAATTCTTCAAAGCGAATACGCAACATCCTTTGTTTAAGGACATTAATAGGATCGTGCTCAAACTGGTGGGTATAGAATATGTTGTGGATTATATTCTTCAGCGTATCGGAAATCTTGAAAAAGTTTACTTAATCGGCAGCCTCGCAAAGGGAATAGACAGTGAAGTTATAGACATTGTATTGGTAGGAGATATTAACACTCCTTACTTGGTAGAATTGATAGGTAAGGCCGAAAAGAAACTTAATAAAAAAATTAAATTCATAAGCTATTCACCTGCCGAATTTTCATTGGAAAAAATTGAAGAACCGGGCCTTCATCCACTTTTGATCTGGCAGAAGTAGTTTGAATTGAAAGAGTGTTTTTTAGCACTCAAAAAAATAAAAATTTAAAACTCAGTGTGACTGAGGTGGCGAAGCTTTGAACAATCAAAACATAAACAAAGAAAAAAACAACGGTTCAATGCAATGGAAAGCATTATATGTTGCTTCACGAGCTGAAAAAAAAGTTCAACTACGACTCACTGAACTTGGATTGAATGCTTATGTGCCGCTCAAAAAAGAAAGAAAGCAGTGGAGTGACAGAAAAAAAATTGTGATCTCTCCTCTGATCAATGGTTACGTATTTGTGCAGGTGAATGAAAAAGTGAGAGATGAAGTTTTCAAAGCGAGTGGTGTGATACAATATGTTCGATGGAATGGCGCAGATGCTGTTGTGAGAGACAAGGAAATAGAAGTTTTGAAGGATATAGAAATGAAAGGTTATCATACAGACGCAGGACCAATTGATAAATTCGAAACTGGATCAAGAGCCGTGATCAGCCACGGTCAGTTCAAAGGTTTAACAGGTATCATCGAGCGAACTGCAGGCAAGGAAATTTACACCATCAATCTGGAGAGCATTGGTTATTCTGTTCGTATCAACCTTCCGGCTGAAGTTCTCAAAAAAACAAATTCATGAAAAAAGACACTCCTATTCTGATCACAGGCGGCGCCGGATTCATTGGTAGCAACATAGTTGATAAACTTGTTGCCGATGGATTTACTTCGATCAAAGTGCTTGATAATTTAGAAACCGGATACATTCAGAATATTCAGGATCATATCGACTCAGGAAAAATACATTTCATCAGAGGAGATATAACCGACATGAAAGTTTGCAGCGAAGCCTGCAAGGGAATAGAGATCGTGCTTCATCAAGCTGCAATGGGAAGTGTGCCTCGGAGCATTGAATTTCCGATGAAAACATTTGCAGTGAATGTTACCGGCTTCATGAACATGCTAGAGTCGTGCAGGATACAGAAAGTAGAACGTTTCGTTTATGCTTCATCGTCTTCTGTATACGGAGATGATACAAATCTTCCCAAAGTGGAAGAACTCGTTGGCAATCCTCTATCGCCGTATGCCGTCAGCAAAAAAACAAATGAATTGTTTGCCAGAACTTATGCCGACTTGTATAAAATGGAGATCATCGGATTACGCTACTTCAACGTGTTCGGGCCGAAACAAAATCCGGAAGGTCCTTATGCCGCAGTCATCCCCATCTTCATTAACAATATTTTGAAAGGAAAAGATTGCAATATTTATGGTGACGGAAATAACCGCAGGGATTTTACATTCATTGACAATGTGGTACAGGCAAATTTGCTTGCTGCATTTACGGAGAACAAGAATGCTCTCAATCAGATCTACAACATAGCCTACGGGGCAACAAAAAGTGTGAATGATCTATTCGAAATGATAAACGCTGAATTAAAAAGTTCTTCCAAACCCAAATACCTTGCTCCGAGAATTGGCGAAATAAAAGACAGTTTTGCTTCGATTGAGAAAGCAAAAAAACTATTCAACTATCACCCCGAGGTAAGCCTGGAAAAAGGGATCATTCAAGCTGTAGACTGGTACAGGAAAAATCATTTGTCGATCTGACGAGTAGTGTAAAATATCCATCCATTAAAAATCTGTACTTACTGATCTCTGTACTGATCATTAAGATCCTTTTTTACCTGTTCTTTGTTGATCCTAAAACAACGCTCTTATACAGTAACAGTATTTTCATTGATAATCCTGACCGATCAGAATACGTTGCACCAATCGATAATTACATTGATGGTGGCACCTACTCCCTCAGCTATCAAGGCAGTCCTTATGCAGGACGTTTGCCCGGATACATCTTCCCTTACATCCTTTTCCGTTCTCTTTTCAATCAAAATATTTCACTGATCCTCTTAGGCATTTTCACCGTTCTTATCAGTGTGTTCGCGTCTCTTAAGCTTTATCAGTTGATAATCGAACAGACCGGTTCGAAAGTTGCCGGCGTCATTTCACTGATCTCACTTGAGATCCTTCCTTACTACTGGCACTGGGACTGGACACTTCATCCCAATTCTCCCTCTGCCTCTTGCTTGATACTTGCAGTTTTTTATTTGTACCGATTTTTCACCGCTCAAAAAAAAAGCGATCTTTTTTATGCAGGCTTTTTTCTGACCTGGCTTTTTTTTCTGAGAGGATTTACTTTTCTCTTTATTCCCATCACTCTACCTGTCCTTTTCTTCTTCATGAAAAAAAATCAATACTCTATCAAGAATACAATTCTTTATCTGAGTTTGTTCCTGAGTCCCCTTTTATTCTCGGAAACAGCATGGATCTCGAGGAATTACATTTCACTTCATGAATTCATTCCACTTCAAACTTCTTTTGTTCCCGGTGCCAATAGTTCGAATGGAGAATACGGATATGGAAGTTACACCAAATACTCCATGACCAAATTGCGAGAGCTTATCAACTGCTGGGGAGGAGATAATTTCTGGTATTTTAAAAATGCCGATCTGAAATGGTTTGCTTCAACAGAAACTGAACTGAGTGCTGAAGAACAATTCAGCAAAAAGATCTTCTCTGAAAAACTTGATCCGGCCAGTTTGAACGATCTCCGAATGGCCGTAAGCTTCTCATTCAGAAAAGATCTTTCTCAAGCACAACATGATTCTATTGAGAAGCTCGTAGTTCAGAAAAGCACAGAACTTAGAAATGAATTCATGAGAGCACATACCTTGTATTTTTACTTCGTGGCGCCCATCATGCGTTTGAACAATTTTCTAATCAAGAATACCACACAAGATTGGCCGGGACTCGCTTTTAAAGATTCGCCTTTGTGGAAGAAATCGCTCAAACTACTCTCACTTCTGATCTATACAACATCGATTCTTCTGATGACAATCCTATTCATTTTAAGATCCAAAAATATTCTGAAGCAAAGTTTCCTGCTTTTGCTCTCACTTTATTCAATCTGTATCATTCTTACTTTTGCCATCGTTATCAATTCAGCACATTACAGCTACTATATATTCGGGTATATCCCTTCAGTGATTCTCATCATCTGTGTACTAACTCCTTTTATTCGGGAATTTAAAGGGAAAAGAAAATTCAATACAATTTAAAAAAATAAGCTATGGCTAAAAAAGTACTGGTAACCGGAATTGCAGGAATGATAGGCTCACATCTTCTTGACGTCCTCCTTGAAAAAGGATATCACGTAACAGGGATCGATGATCTTTCTTATGGAAATATTGAAAACATCCGTCACAATCTTGAAAATCCTAATTTTAAATTTTACCGCATTGATGTAACAGAACTTGATACACTCAAGGTTCTGGGCAAGGATATTGACATCATCGTTCATCTTGCAGCCTTTAAAAAAATTGGAGAAAAAGATTCTGCCATGCCAACTTTCACTATCAATGGAAAAGGTTCTGAGAATATTTTTACGGTTGCAAAGATGTGGGGCTGCAAAGTTGTTTTTGCTTCCACTTCGGATGT
>DAORJH010000228.1:0-4619 GCA_035438925.1 Bacteroidia bacterium
TCCCTTATCTACTTTTTGAACGGCTAAAGCAAGATGTCTTTCTGCCTGTGCTTTTTGAGTGGCTGAATGCAAGTAGCAAACTCCGATATTGTATCGAATATTCGCATTATTTGAATCAAGTTCAAATGCTGCCTGGAAATTGTCTTGTGCCAGAACGTAATTCTCCTCCAGCATAAGGTAAGAACCTTCCATGAAGTACTCTTTATAAGTTCCACCAGCCTTTACTTGCGCTTTTAGGGAAATTGATAAAATTGTTACCAGAAATAATGTAATGATCAGCCTCATCTCTAATTGGATTTTAAGGAGACAAAGATAAAATTATATTTCAGATTTCCTGATTTCATAGGGTAAAATATGGGCTTAATCGTCAAAAAACCGAAATTAAAATGGATTTAAATAACGGGAATTTGCTGAATTAATTAACTTTGCCCCCTTTGATCATAGAATGACCACACTTGAAGAGATAGCAAGAAGAAGAACCTTTGCAATCATTGCCCACCCGGATGCCGGTAAAACTACACTTACGGAGAAGTTGCTCTTATTTGGAGGGGCAATTCAAACGGCAGGTGCCGTAAAATCAAACAAGATCAAAAAAGCAACCACTTCCGATTTTATGGAGATCGAAAAACAGAGGGGGATCTCGGTTTCAACTTCCGTTATGGCTTTCGATTACAAGAATTACAAAGTGAATATTCTGGATACACCCGGTCACGAAGATTTTGCAGAGGATACCTATCGCACTTTGAGTGCTGTGGATAGTGTGATCATGGTGATCGATTGCGTGAAGGGAGTTGAACCACAAACAAGAAAATTACTGGAAGTGTGCCGAATGCGTAATACGCCGGTGATCGTTTTCATTAATAAGCTGGACAGAGAAGGACAAAATCCATTCGATCTGCTTGATGAGATCGAAAAGGAGTTGAAGATAAAAGTGAGACCCATGACCTGGCCGATCGGAATAGGAAAGTCATTCAAAGGTGTATACGATCTCAGCAAACACTCTTTGAATTTATTTACGGGTGAAAGTAAAACAACGGTAGAAGAAGTCATTGAGATAACAGATATTAAAGATGAACAGATCGATAAGAAAGTGGGAGTGGACTTTGCTGCGCAACTACGGGCCGATGTTGAATTGCTCAATGGTGTGTATGATGAACTCAATGTGAAGAATTATCTGGCAGGACAGATCAGTCCGGTTTTCTTTGGAAGTGCCGTGAACAATTTCGGTATTCAGGAATTGTTGAATTGTTTTGTTGAGATCGCCCCATCACCTAAGGAAAGAGAGACGGATCAGGGTGTGGTGAACCCTGAGGATAAAAAGTTCAGTGGTTTTGTATTTAAGATACATGCCAATCTCGATCCAAAACACAGAGACAGAATTGCCTTTTTGAGAATTTGTTCTGGCGTTTTTGAAAGAAATAAATATTATTATCACGTACGTGATAAAAAAGAACTTCGATTCAGCAATCCCACTGCATTCATGGCCCAGCAGAAATCAGTGATCGATGAGGCCTATCCGGGTGATGTGATCGGCTTATATGATGCCGGTAATTTTAAGATAGGGGATACCTTAACGGAGGGAGAAAAGTTCTATTACAAAGGAATTCCAAGTTTCTCTCCTGAATTATTCAGGTATGTGAACAATCAGGATCCTATGAAGACCAAGCAACTTCAAAAAGGATTGGAACAATTGACCGATGAAGGAGTAGCGCAGTTGTTTACAAGAAAAGCAGACGGAAGGAAGATCATCGGAACAGTAGGAGCGCTTCAATTCGAAGTGATCCAACATCGATTGAAAGCAGAATACAATGCAAGTGCTTCATTCGAACAGCTTAATCTTTTCAAGGCATTATGGATAAGTTGTGATGACAGAAAAAAACTGGAGGCTTTTATGCAGGACAGGAGTGCGCACATTGCGCTAGATAAAGAAGAGCGACCTGTTTTTCTTGCGGAAAGTGCCTGGTTATTGCAAATGGCAAAAGAGAAATTCCCCGATATTCAATTTCATTTAAAAAGTGAATTCTAAAAAAGAACCCCGGTATTTTACACCGGGGTTTTTTTTTGTGTGTGTAGTAAGAGAACTTATTTTGTTGCTAGTACATCGGTTAAATTACTTCCAACATAGTTGGCATATTTTTGAAGAAGTCCGATCGCTTTTTCTTGTGTGTCGATCGCAAAGATCTCTTTTTCTTCTGCATTGTTCAATACGCCCAGTTTAGCAGTGTTATTGTGCATGGCATAGGCTTCTTGTCTTAGTTCTTTCGCCATTTTGATCTCGAAACCCGCTTCTGCACTCAATGCATTTGCTTTCTCAACGATCAAGTCTGTGGCGTGTGTCAACTCGGCCAGTTTGCTGAAAGTTTCTTCGTTCTTTTTGAATTTTTCGAGATTGATCTTCCCTGCGATCTCAGAGGCCTGTATTAGTTTTAGTTCAGCTTGTTTCTTTAATTCATCTGCTGAGTTGAGCCAGGTAGTTTTCTCCGCGGCACTTTTTCCTTCGGCTTGTTTTCTCACGCTTTTTTCAACGTCACTTAAACTTTCAGCCTGTTTGATCAGTTCTCCTGCATAGATGATGGTATTGTAGCAGTTGCTGTTGTTGAAGAAATTGAAGGTGTTATTGTCGATGATGTTTTTGTTCGTTGCAAGTTTTGTTGATTCCTCCTGACTCACAAGGGTAGGGTAGATCTTTCGAACGGAGGCACTTGCTTTTTTATCAGGAGAAGTTGGAATTGTACCTGATTGTGCAGTTTGAGCTGTTTCTGCAACCTGATTTTGTTTAGCACCAAGAATAGCTAATGTACGATGATCTGCCTGGCGGTTGTGTGTCTGACTGCTCACCGTCATACTGAGGGCAAGTGCCAGCAATGTTGAGAATAGACTGCTTGTTTTCATAACAAATGTTTTTAAGTTGAATTAGTTTTTTCATTTTATAATTTTTTTTAAGATTAATTTGAGTGTTGTATATCTTTCGATGCCGTTTTTCTTTGAGGGCTGGGCTGGCAAGGCTCTTTGATGTATTGTACGGCATGATTTTTAAAAGGTTGTATTTTTTTTCGTTTATTTTTATTTACCTTTAATTCCTAATGAAGAATTTCCTTGTCATCCTTTTATTTGCCGTTCATCCTCTAATAGGGCAGAATTTACTTACACCTCCCGAATCAGAGGCAAAAGTACTGGGTGGTAAACTTGCATTCGAGCAGGTGTTGGAGACACAATTGACTTTGCCCAAAGTGATCCTGAATTCAAATTTTGACAAGGATTTGATCGTTTTTTTCGATTTAGATTCTGCAGGAAAAGCAATTCATCTCAAATATCAGGCCGGTATCAATAATATAGTAAGGAATGAATTAACTAGGGTATTCAAATTCCTGACCTTCGAAAGAACACAAAGTGTTTTTACTACACCTTTGGCTTATTGGATCTCTTTTAAACTTTCAACCGATAAATATTTCGATTATTATAAGCAGAAAACAAAATTCAAATTAAAAACTGTTCCTTCCGATAGTAGCTTTCATGTTTATACCAAAGCAGATCGGTCCCCCGAATATTTTAAGAACGGTGAAGAGGGAATGGCTGAATTTGTTTTGTCTGAGATCGAGTATCCCAAGCTGGCAATAGAGAAGACAATTGAAGGAACGGTAGTGACAGAGTTCATTGTGGAAACAAATGGATATGTGACTGCATTAAATACGATACAAGGTGTAAATGGTGGTTGTTCTGAGGAGGCGGCAAGGATCATTCGAAAGACGAGGTGGCAGCCTGCACAGTTGAATGGAAAATACGTGAGGTATAAAACATCTTATCCAATCACTTTCAGTTTGAGAAACGTGAATAAGGACGGTACCTCTACGATAGGACAATAGTTCAGAATTTCTCCCCTTCGAGTTTTGCAACAACTGCACTCGCTACGGCATTTCCAACTACATTGGTAGCACTTCTTCCCATGTCAAGTAATTGATCGACGGCAAGGAGTAACAAAAGACCTTCTCCTGGAATCTTGAACATACCCAACATTCCGGCGATCACTACCAGAGAAGCACGGGGTACTCCGGCCATTCCTTTACTTGTCACCAATAAGATCAACATCATTTTGATCTGATCGGCCATTGTTATATCAATGCCATAACTCTGAGCAATGAAAACCGTTGCAAATGTCATGTACATGATGCTTCCATCCAGATTAAAGGAATAACCCAAAGGCAACACAAAGCTAACGATACGGTTGCTGATACCGTGTGATTCTAGTGCTTCAATTGTTTTAGGCATGGCACTTTCGCTGCTGGCTGTGCTGAATGCAAGCAAAATAGGTTCTTTGATGTCACGCAGTAATTTGTAGAATTTTATTTTGAATAGAACGCAGATCAGAAAAAGAATTCCGAATACAAAGAATAACAGTCCCCCGAAAAAACATCCGATCAGATACACATATCCACTCAGTACATCAAGTCCCTGCTGTATGACTACTGCAGTAATAGCTCCGAAAATTCCGATCGGGGCGAAATTCATTACAAAATTAGTGACCTTGAACATCACGTGTGATAAGCTGTCAAACAAAGAAAGCATAGGTTTACCATGTTGACCAACAGAAGCGATAGCTACACCAAAGAACAAAGCGAATA
>DAORJH010000229.1:0-4618 GCA_035438925.1 Bacteroidia bacterium
CAGAAATTATTATCCTCGGGATCCCATTTATCTAACCATGTTTTAGCCATATATATTTTTTTAATTGATTTTTTTAACGTACAATTCTCAGGATCGGACAAGGCGCATCCAGAAACACATCATAAGTTCGATTTCCCATTAATAACTTACCAAATGGGGATGCTTTGTGACTTGCAAGAAGTATCAACTCTGCATTTCTCTCTTTCGCAATCGTCACGATCTCAGATGCAACATCTCCTTGTCCGAATACAGCTTCAATCTTCTGCACTTTGAGATCTTTCAATTTCTTGGCCTCGTCGAGTAGTATTTGTTTTCCTTCGGCAATCCACGATTCCCTTACACTTTCAAAATGCTTGGAGTCTGTTGCGAGGATACCGGTACTGTGTGATTTTTGATTCACATACAATAGAAGAAGATTGGCTCCCGTTGAATTGGCAAGATAGGCCGCCTGTTGTCTCGCTTTCTCTGCCAGTTCAGAATTGCCAATAGGATAAACAATGGTGCGATAGGCGAATTCTCCTTTATTGAATACAGGCTGTGAAACTTTCTCTCCAACAACATGCTCATGCACTTCAATATCGATTGACTGCGGCTTGATAATGGCTAATCCGCCTTTGCCAACCCATTTACTTGTCCACTTACGCTGTGCCACTCTTAATACGATAAATGCAATCGCTGCAAGAATTGCAAAGGACATGAACCCCCAGAAGAAGGAACCTGTGTTTTGTTTAGAGATACCCATTGCATTTGGAATAAAACTTCCCCCCAATGCACCTATCTCACCGATCATACTTCCCGCAACAGCAGTGGCGAGCGGCCAACGTAAAGGCACTAATTGAAACAAAGCTCCGTTACCTGCACCGAGCGCTGCAAAGCAAATCATGAATAAAATGGTAGTTGCAGTGACACCGATCGGCAATCCAGCAATGATCATACAAACGATCACGACTCCGAAAATAGCAGTTAGAGTTGTAATGCCCCCCCATTTATCAGAGGCCCAACCACCAACTATTCGAATCGCACTCCCCATCAGTGCCGCGAGCATAGTAAGCTGTCCAGCTTCTACTTTCGTAACACCAAACTGATCATGGAAATAAGTTGGAAGGAAATTGGAAAGCCCAATGAATCCACCGAATGTTATTATATAAATAAAATTAAAAGTCCATCCATCACGTTCAAACAAACAACTTAAATGCTGCTTCAAGGTTTGATGCTCTCTATCCGGAGGTTCTTTTGCAAAAACAATCATGACAATAATTGGAATAAGCATAAAGAACGCAGCCATACCATATACAGCCTGCCATCCGTATTTCGTTGCAAGTGGAGGAGCAAATAGCATAGCCAACACCGTACCACTGTTACCTGCTCCGGAAATACCCATGGCCAAACCTTTGTATTTAGGAGGGAACCAGCCAGAGCCCAATGATAGTGCCACTCCGAAACTTGCTCCAGCTATTCCAAGGAGGACACCCATTTTTAATACATCAGAATAAGTATCTACAAAATAATAACCAAAGATCATGGCAAAGAAAATCAGCGACATCTCTGTCAGCGCTGCGTTCTTCCTACCTATATATTGCGCAAGAACACCTAAAGGAAAACGCATGATTGCTCCAGCAAGGATAGGAACAGAGATCATGAAGCCTTTTTCGGCCGGACTTAAATTAAAATGTTCGCTAATGAATGGTGCCATCGCTCCGTTCAACACCCAAATAGCAAAACAAAAATCAAAATACAAAAAGGCGGAGAACAAAGTAGGAGGATGTCCGGCTTTTAAAAATGTTTTAAAGTTTGACATAAGAATTGATTTATGGCATAAAAGTACTGAGTGCAGTTCGACACAAAAATGATGCTAATCATTTATTTTGGCTATTCATCATATTTGAATCAAACTTCTATGCATGCATTTCCATCCTCTTTCATTCCACTATATGATTTGAATCATAGTAATGGAAGAGTGTTAGGCGTAATTTTATTTTCGGTAATTATGAGAATAAGCAATAGCATACTATCACTTTTTAACGGGCACGATCCGGTGAAGATAAATGAAGATGAAGAGCTCTCAACAGGAGGGAAATTCATTAAGGGAATCTATCTCATAAAAAAAGGCGCTGTAAAAATATTTAAAAGGTCAGGTTCAGGAGATTTTATTCTGTGGATAGGATTTGAAGGCGATGTGATCGGCCTCGAACAACTTCTAACAGATGAACTAAATGACAAAGTTTATCTTGCATTAAAGAATTCTGAAATCGTTTTTATACCGCTGAATGATGTTAAACAGGAAATGACGAAGAACAAACAGTTATTCTCCGATGTACTACATTACATGTCTGACTTCTCAAACGAACTTGAACAGCGCATAGTGAACATCAATCAACGAAGTGTATTGACTAATTTTTCGGCCTTACTTCTTAACCTCAGCAAGCTAAAGGTCACAGAAATCGTACCCAAAATCATATCGACAAAAGACATTGCGCATTTAATAGGAACAACAACAAATTACGTTTATAAGACCATTCAGAAACTTGAAAACAAAAGCATCATCACGTTTAAAGAAAGAAGACTCAGGATCATTAACCGTGAATTGCTGCGGAAAATGGCCACCGAGAATTCTGCAGATTGATCTTGACTGACCTAGTCACACTCCTTATGAAAACACAAATGCTTTATAACACGGAAAACGCCTTTCTGTTGAAATCCAATGGTGAATTGAAAAGAACATTATGGCTATTCAGATTGATAAACAAACCTGCTTTAGTCAACTTTCTCACAAAAGCCCTTCAGTTTGCAATGAAAATGAAATTACCTGTGAAAGGTGCACTGAAGGCCACCATCTTCAAACAATTCTGTGGCGGGGAGAATATCAAGGAAACGAGTGAAGTTGTAAATAAACTCTATGATGCCAATGTAAGATCCATCCTTGATTATTCTGTTGAAGGAGAAGAGAACAATGAGGCTTTCGATAGCGCACTAACAGAGCTTATCAAAATAATAAATACAGCTTCTTCCAATCCGGCCATCCCCTACACTTGCATTAAACTAACCGGCTTTGTTTCTTCTCACTTACTTGAAAAAGCAAGTTTGAAAGAAGAGTTTTCGAATGAAGAGTCAGCAGACTGGCAAAAATTCCTGAAAAGAATGGATACGCTCTTTGATACTGCCACCGAGAAGAATGTGCCCGTTTATATTGACGCGGAAGAAAGCTGGCTACAAGGCTCAATTGATCAGGTTGCAGAAGATTACATGTTGCGTTACAATAAAACGCACCATATTGTGCTTACTACATTGCAGATGTATCGTCACGATCGACTCGCATATCTTAACGAACTGATCCTCTTCAGCAAAAAAAATTCCATTAAGCTCGGAATAAAACTAGTGAGAGGCGCCTATCTCGAAAGAGAAAATACAAGAGCTGCTGAAATGAATTATCCTACTCCTATGCAAAAGTGCAAAGATGACACCGACATTGCTTTCAATAAAGCAGTTGTACTTTGTCTGGATAATATTGATCTCATCATGCTTTGCGCCGGCACACATAACGAAGTGAGCACATTGTTTTTACTGGATGAAATGAAAAAAAGAAACATTGCCAATGATCATCCCCATGTTTATTTCTCGCAGTTATATGGAATGAGTGATCACATCACCATGAATCTGGCAGCAGAAAAATACAATGTAACCAAGTATGTGCCGTATGGTCCTGTAAAATCGGTTGTACCCTATCTCATCCGAAGAGCACAGGAGAATACCGGAATTGCCGGACAAATGAGTCGCGAACTTCAGCTGATCACTCAGGAAAAGAAAAGAAGAGACAACCTGAAACTACTTCGTCAGTAGTATACTTTTGCGTTGATACCTGCATCTGTTACTTTTCTGCAAATTTCATTGAGCTTTTCTTCAGTGATCTTTTCCAGTTCCTGGGCAGGGGTTGCTCTGTCAATTGTATAGATCATTACCGATTCTGGCCGGATCTTTTTCAGCAAACCGATCCATTTATCAACCTCAGCATCACTCGTGTTGTCGATATAAACATTCTTGTATCTTCCTTTTAAAAAAATAGTTTGTATAGAAAGCTTACCATTAAACTCCGTCAATTTTTCTACATAGTCATTCAACTTCTTTAACGACAAAGGCTGATCGATGAGTTGAAATAATTCTTCGCTTCCGGCATCGAGCTTCATTACACGAAGATCAGCTTTCGCCAAGGCATTGAAAACCTTTTTATTGCTGAGCAAGGCAGCATTGGAAAGCACCACAATTTTGATTCCGGGAAGATATTTATCTCTTAATTCAACTGTCTTCTCAATGATCCTGTCGAATGCCGGGTGCATTGTTGGCTCTCCGTTTCCGGCAAATGTGATGGCCTGAGGTTTTTTTTCCTCTTGGCTTATTTCACTGAATCTCTTTTCCATTGCATCTACAATATGCTTTTCAGGAAAGAACTTAGAATCAACAGCACGCAGATCCGTCCACCCACACTCGCAATAGATGCAATTGAAATTACAGATCTTATTATCAAGTGGGAGCAGATTTATCCCCAATGACGTACCGAATCTTCTGCTTTCAATTGGCCCGAATATGATTTCATGAAATAACATTGATCTTAATAATCCTTAAA
>DAORJH010000230.1:0-4585 GCA_035438925.1 Bacteroidia bacterium
CTCGCGAACGAAGATCAAAACGAATTTAACGACAGAAGTAAACGGGCAATTAATTATATTAGCAGTAAATTAGACCTTGTCCGGAATACCGGACTTTACAAGAATATGTTCAATGGAACCACTGAAAACTGATCTTTCTGCATTCAATAATGAATGGTATAGACCGGGCTCGATCGTGAAAAGAGCCCTTTGGTACTTTTTCAGTGTATCTTTTTTTAAGTCTTCTTTTCCTTTTTACAGTACAAAGCTTTTTATTTTAAGGCTTTTTGGGGCTAAGGTTGGTAAAAATGTAGTTATTAAACCTCACGTTACCATAAAATACCCCTGGAAACTTGAGATTGGAGACCATGTGTGGATCGGCGAATATGCCTGGATAGATAATCTGGCAAAAGTTACCCTAAAAAGCAATAGTTGCATTTCACAAGGCGCAATGCTCCTTTGCGGGAATCATAACTACAAAAGGGTGAAATTTGACCTTATTTTGAGTGAGATCACATTGGAAGAAGGGGCTTGGGCAGGGGCGAAAACGGTTGTTTGTCCGGGCGTTAAAATGGGCTCACACAGCTTGCTAACCGTAGGGAGTATCGCTACGCATAATTTAGAGCCATATTGGATCTATCAGGGAAATCCGGCTCAAAAAGTAAAGGAAAGAGTTATAAAATCCTGACTCTTTATTGATATATTTGGAAACTTTATCTTCTGTCTTTAAGGATTTGACGAAAAAAGGTGTTGAAGTGTAAGTAAACTGTTATTTTAGTATTCAAAGTTTTATGGTAATTCCTCAAACAATACATACTCCCCTCGTTGTTGCATCAATGGATGAGGGAATCATCAGTATCAAGGGGAAGATAATACCTGAGAATCCGGATGAGTTCTTCAATCAACTGGAGATCTTGACAGACCAATGTCTGGCCAACAAGAAGAACGAAAAATTAAGCGTAAATCTGCAACTCGATTATTTTAATACCACTTCTTCCAAAATGCTTGCAAGGTATTTCAAATCTATCTTGAAAAATGACCCGAAAATCAACTGGCATTATGAAAAAGGGGATGACTCAATAAAAGAAGCAGGAGAAGACTATGCAACCATGTTGGATTTTCCTTTCAATATTGTTGAGATAGAGTTCTAAGAACTGATCATTTCTCATCAATACGTTCCACTCTTCTTACACCTTTCACTTTCTTCAATTTATCCAACAAATGACTTAAATGTTTTGTGTCATGAACATAAACCATGATCGTTCCTTCGAAGATTCCGTCCTCTGTATCAAAATTAATGGATCGCATATTCACATTGTTCTCGCTTGAGATCACCTTTGTAATGTTATTTACAATTCCGAGTTCGTCTGTGCCGGTTATTTTTATTCCGGCCAGGAAGGAGATCAACTGTTCGTTATTCCATTTTGCTTTTACAACCCTATAGGCATAATTTGAAAGCAATTTAATGGCATTCGGACAATTCACCCGGTGGATCTTGATGCCTTCACTAACTGTAATGAAACCAAAAACATCATCCCCCGGAATTGGATTGCAACAAGGTGATAGTTTGTAATCGAGTTTCTGAAGATCATCTCCGATCACAAGCATATTGGAAGAGCCTCTCGCATTCGTCACCAATTGCTCCAGCTTTGGTGCTTCAGCTGAACGTTTGTGTGCTTTTACCGGAGCCTCTTTGAATTTTATGTATTCCTTTATCTCCTTTGTATCTACATTCCCAACTGCGACACGGTAAAATAATTCGAGCGATGATGGTAACTTCAGATAACTACAAAAATCATTCACGTTCTGAAGCGTGAAATCCAATTTATGTTTATAGAATTTCCTTTCCAGCATTTCCCTTCCCCCTTCTGCTACTTTCTTTCTTTGCTCTTTAAGACAATTCTTGATCTTTGATTTTGCCTTGGCCGTGATAACAAAATTGAGCCAGTCGTCTTTTGGATTTTGTTTATTGCTTGTTAAAATTTCTACCTGATCACCACTTTTCAACGCATAACTCAAAGGAACAAGCTTGTGATTGACCTTTGCTCCAATACAATGCTCTCCTACTTTTGTGTGTATCTCAAAAGCAAAATCCAAAGCAGTTGAACCAACTGGCAATGTTTTCATGTCACCTTTAGGTGTAAATGCAAATAGCTCATCACTGAAAAGATTGAGCTTGAAATCATCCATGAATTCAAGGGCATTCGGGTCGGGACTTTCCAGCATCTCTCTTACTCTTTGAAGCCATCCCTCCAGTTTGCTTTCCTTGTCTGCCGCACTTTCTTTGTACTTCCAGTGAGCAGCATATCCATTTTCAGCCAACTCATCCATTCTAACGGTCCGTATCTGTACCTCCACCCATTTTCCTTCAGGGCCCATCACAGTTGTATGCAAACTTTCGTAACCGTTACTTTTAGGTGTGCTTATCCAATCGCGGAGACGATCAGGACTTGGATGATAGAAATCTGTGATGATAGAATAAACCTTCCAGCAATCTGATTTTTCCTGATCCAAAGGTGTGTCAATGACAATGCGAATAGCAAACAGGTCATAGATCTCTTCGAATGTAACTTGCTTTGATTTGATCTTATTAAAGATGCTGAAAATAGATTTTGGTCTTCCGAAGATCTTGAATTTGAATCCCTGTTCAACCAAAATTTCCTTCAAGGGTTCAATGAATTTCTGAACGAATCTTTTTCTTTCCGGCTCAGTCTCCTTCAGCTTTACAGCGATATCATAATAGGCTTCCGAATCTGTATACTTTAGACCAAGATCTTCCAGCTCGGTTTTAATTGCGTTCAGTCCTAAGCGATGGGCAAGCGGTGCGTAAAGAAAAAGCGTTTCACTTGCGATCTTCATCTGCTTATCGCGATTCATGTGCTCGAGTGTTCGCATATTATGCAAACGATCTGCAAGCTTGATAAAGATCACCCTCACATCCTCACTCATGGTAAGGAGGACCTTTCTGAAATTCTCAGCCTGTAGCGAAGAAGTATGGTCAATGACACCGGAGATCTTTGTAAGACCATTGATGATCTGAGCAACTTTCTCTCCGAAAAGTCCTTTTACGTCTTCCAGTGTAAGATCTGTATCTTCAACGGTATCGTGTAACAAAGCGCAAACAATACTGGTTGCACCGAGACCGATCTCTTCGGCACAAATTTGTGCTACAGCGATGGGGTGATAAATATAGGGCTCGCCGCTTTTACGGCGCATTTCCTTGTGTGATTCAACGGCAACTTCAAAGGCCTTGCGAATGATCTCTTTATCTCCTTTTTCCAGCCTGCGTTTGCAGGCCTTGATCAGTTCTTTATACCGGTGAAGTATTTCTTTTCTTTCTGCTTCTAGATCAATTTTCATAGTGCCGGTATGCGTCGTATTTAGCGAATGAAGTTACAAAATTATTCTCAATTTTTTATTTCGTAATTATATTCTGCCTTTCACGATCTCTTCCACCACAGCCGGATCAAGCAATGTAGAGATGTCTCCCAGATTATCCATTTCTCCCTCTGCCACCTTTCTGAGTATTCTTCTCATGATCTTGCCGCTTCTTGTTTTAGGAAGTCCGCTTACCATCTGTATCTTATCCGGTTTAGCAATTGCTCCCATGTTCTTTGTTACTGTCTTGATTACTTCATCATTCAGCTTATCTCTGTCCTTTCTTTCGTGATCGCAGATAACGAAGGCATAGATACCCCACCCTTTGATCGGATGTGGAAATCCAACGACTGCACTTTCGACAATATCCGGATGTTGATTGATCGAATTCTCTATTTCAGCTGTACCTAGTAAATGTCCTGATACTTTGATCACATCATCCACTCGCCCTGTGATCCGATAGTAACCATCTTCATCCCTTCTACATCCGTCTCCAGTGAAATAATAATTCTTATAGGTTTCAAAATAGGCTTCCTTGCAACGTTTGTGATTGTTGTATGTGGTACGAATTATTCCCGGCCATGGAAACTTAAAACACAGTCTGCCTTCTACATTGTTTCCTTCCAGTTCTTTTCCATTCTCATCCAAAAGTACAGGCTGTACTCCCGGTAAAGGCAATGTCGCAAATCCGGGTTTTGTCTTGGTTATTCCTGCTAAAGGAGAGATCATGATGCCTCCCGTTTCTGTTTGCCACCAGGTATCTACGATAGGACATTTACCCTTTCCAATATTCGTATCATACCAATGCCAGGCCTCTTCATTGATGGGCTCACCTACTGAACCTAGAACTCGTAGTGAATCCAGCTTATACGGTTTCACAAAATCTAGTCCGGCAGCTTCTAAAGAACGAATGGCCGTAGGTGCTGTGTAAAAAATACTGACTTTGTATTTATCGATCACATTCCAGAATCTTCCGGCATCCGGAAAGGTCGGAATTCCTTCAAACATCAATGTAGTTGCTCCGGCAAGTAAGGGACCATAGACAAGGTACGTATGCCCCGTGATCCAACCAATATCTGCTGTACACCAGTAAATATCATTCTCCTTAGTCTGGAAAACATTTTTAAAAGTATAATCTGCATAGACCATATAGCCGGCAGTTGTGTGAACAACTCCCTTTGGCTTTCCGGTAGAACCGGATGTATACAGGATGAATAATTTATCTTCT
>DAORJH010000231.1:0-4583 GCA_035438925.1 Bacteroidia bacterium
AAACTTAGCGTGAGAATAGGGCGATAATAGATCTTTTGAATATCATGAACAAAAGCTTCACCGAATGCCGACCATTGTGAGAGAAAATGTTGATCACGAAGGATGAGCCAGCTTTCATCGAAGGGAGAAAGTTCATAGAAAAAACTTTTTAGATACAATAGAAAGGGAACGACTGCAAGTAGCCAATACAGTCGTTTTTTATTCTCAAAAAAATTATCTCTAATCAGGTTCAATTTACAGCGTATAAATATATAAATTAGTAAAGTCTAATTTCAAACTAATTTGAGTTCCGGTCTACATAGTCAATTAATGAATCATGCTTTAACTCTGGCAAAGAAAGGCCTTCCTGATGCTTTTCCCAATCCTTTGGTTGGATGTGTGATCGTTCACAAGGAGCAAATTGTAGCAGAAGGATGGCATCAGAAATACGGAGAAGCGCATGCAGAAGTGAATGCCATTCATGCTTTGAGTAAGAACATTGATCCGGCGCAATGTACTTTATACGTGAATTTAGAGCCTTGTTCCCATCACGGTAAAACGCCTCCTTGCGCTGATCTCATCATAAAGTCAGGATTCAGAAAAGTGGTGATCGCGAATAAGGATCCGAATCCTTTGGTGGCTGGAAAAGGAATAGAAAAACTGAGAAGTGCAGGGATAGAGGTGATAGAAGGTGTGATGGAGAAAGAGGGTTTCGAATTGAATAAGCGTTTTTTCACTTTTCATCAGAAAAAACGACCTTATATTATTCTGAAGTGGGCTGAAACAGCAGATGGTTTTATCAGTCGACTTCCGGTTCCTTCGGACAGAACAGAGAATATGATCAGCACAAAAGAACAATTGATCAAGACACATGAATTAAGAGCAACATCATCATCAATACTCGTTGGAAAGAATACGGTGTTGGCAGATGATCCTTCACTAACGACTCGATTGGTGGTCGGGAAGAATCCGGTACGCATATTCATTGACAAGAATCTGGAAGTGCCCCGTTCTTTTAAGATCTACAATAATGAAGCAAATACCATTGTATTCAATGCAAAAAAGGAAGGAGTAGAAAAAAATATCTCTTTTGTTCAATTGGATTTCTTCAAAAAGCTGATTCCTCAAATATTAACGAAAATGTATGAGATGAATTTACAATCCTTATTAGTTGAGGGTGGTAAAATGGTTTTGGAATCTTTTCTCGAGGAAAAAATGATGGATGAGATCGTTGTTCTGAAAAATGAGAAATTGTTTTTTGGTTCAGGGGTGAATGCGCCTAAATTACACCTGCCATAGCGATGATTGCAATTATATAGATCACCGGGATCACGCAGGCGCCTATACCATAACCTCTCCAGACTCTTTTTTTCTTCATTCTTGCGGCTTCTTCACGATAGCCTTTTAAATAATCTACGTGTGTGGAATAAGCGCTGGCTGGAATTCCTAAATTGATATCTTTTGGATCATTATCGGTTACGATCACAGCGGGAATTAGTCCAATCACCGGACCACATCCTGCTGCAGCACAGCCTACGCCAATAGCACCTCCATTGTGCCTGTAAAATCTTTTGGCATCAGCTTTTCCTTTATCATATAAACGCTGATTGAATCCGTAAGAATAGCCCGTAAAGGCGCTGTATTGGGAGTAATCGTTCTTTTGATCCTGATCACGTGAATGGTCATAAGAACTTCCTTCGTCCGCTTTGGTCTGTGGACTTTTGTTGTCAGGTTCTCTTATTTCCTCTTCGATCTTAACATACTGACCATTTCCCTTGTGAATTCCTTTTAATTCACTTTTGCCGGCCGTGTAGGTTGGTCCATCCTGAAAATCGAAAAGTTTGTATTTTACATCATTTGTTGAAATGATCAGGATCTTGGCCGCTGTTCTTTTTCCGGATAGGAAATAGATAGTGTCTGCTTTATCACCAGCAAAAAAATCTTCTGTTTTACCTTTACCGTCTTCTGATTTACTTGTTTCGGTTTCCTTCGGCTTATTCGGTAATGTCGTTTCAAAAGATTCCTTCACGCCATTCTTGTACACGACATGACTGATCTCCGATTTACTGATCGTGTAAATGGGGCCGGTTAAATTATCACTTCTTTTATACTTTAAATTTTCAGGATTGATCTCAAGTAGCTGAACTGTAAGCTTGTTCTTGGAGTTGAAATAAAGTGTGTCTTGTCCACGAAGGTTTAAATTAAAAACAACTGCCGATAGGAAGTATAAATTAAAAAGCCATCTCATATCACTAGCAATTTACAAATTAAATTTATTACTGCTTGTTAAGAAAATCAAATAAGGAATCTTAGCTTCCCAGAAAAGCAAGTAAGCTGAGTGCTATGAACAGACCAGCACCAATCCCATATCCTGTCCAAGTCCTTTGTTTTTTCATGCGATAGGCAGTTTCGGTATAACCTCTCATGTATTCCGGTTGTCCATGATAGATACTGTTTGGAATATCCAAATTCAAACGGTCTGGTTCAGCAGTAGAGATCAACACTGCCGGAATTAATCCCAAAACAGGTGTACAGCCAAAGGCAGCGCATCCTGAGCCAATTGCTCCTCCATACCCTTTATAATATCTTTTTGCATCTCTTTGTCCACGTGCATAGAGTGATGCATTTGTTTCATTTGCTAAAGAAGGGGAAGAATAAGTGATAGAAGGAGATTCTTTTCTTGGTGTTTCATCTTTTTTTGACTCAGATTCATTCAAGTTTTCATCACTTTTTTCTTTACTACCTTCATTTTGTACAACTTTTGACTCACCGGGAATTTCTTCTGCGAATGTTTCGGTTTTTCCATTACCGTATTGGATCGAACTTAATTCTGATTTTGAAGCGTGATAGGTTGGGCCATCCTGAAAGCTGAAAAGCTTATACTTCACTTCTGAATTATTTACGATCAACACCTTTGCTTCGGTTCTTTTACCTGAACGAAAGACCAGAACATCTGCTTTGTCTCCCTCGAAAAATGGCTCCGGATCTTTTCCCTTTTCTTTTACTTCCGCTTCCTTTTTCTTAGTCGGATCAACTGAAACGGCCGTAGCTGTTTTTACAGGCAAAGCTTCGTTAAAAACCTCCTTGCTTCCGTTCTTAAACTTCACTAATTGTAGCTCATTCTTTAAAACAGTATAGGTGGCGCCTTCTTTATTATCAAAGCGCTTGTATTTCACATTCTCAGGGTTGATCTCTAGCAGCACCACCGCCAGTCTGACCTGGTTCGTAAAATAAAGAGTGTCTTGTGCAAGTGAATTGAAGCAGAAAGTAAGGGCGATGTAGAAGCAAATATTTCTCATATCTTGTTAATCCTTTGCAAGTTAAATCTTTTTTAGCTTGGATTTATAGGATAATTAATTAACTGATTAGTAGCTTCTTATAAATGTTTTGGTGAATTGTTACTAATAACGTATATTTGCATCCCTTTTTAAAAGGAAAATTTATCATTTAAACAGATTTTGTCATGTCACGTATTTGTCAATTAACAGGAAAGAAAGCGATGGGAGGAAATTCCGTATCCTTTTCAAACCGTAAGACCCGCCGTCAATTCAAGGTAAACTTGAAAAGAAAACGTTTTTTTGTTCCTGAAACCAATGAATGGATCACGCTTCGTGTTTCTACATCGGCATTAAAGAACATCAACAAAAAAGGAATCAGTGCCTGTCTGAAAGAGGCGAAGACCAAAGGCATTTTAGCATAATTTAAACAGCATAGAAAATGGCAAGGAATAAGAATAGAATACAGGTGATTCTTGAGTGCACAGAGCACAAAGAAAGCGGACAGGCTGGAACTTCCCGTTATATCACTACTAAGAATAAGAAGAATACCACCGAGCGTATTGAACTTAAAAAGTACAATCCCATACTTAAGCGTATGACTGTACATAAAGAAATAAAGTAATTTTTAACTCTCACAGATCATGGCAAAGAAAGTTGTAGCAACACTAAAAACCGGTAAAGGGAAAGATTTTACCAAAGTAATTAAAATGGTAAGGTCGGATAAGACCGGAGCATATATCTTCAGAGAAGAGATCGTGCATAACGACCACATCGCTGATTTCCTTAAATCAAAATAAAACGATGTACACATTAAAGAAAATTCTTTCCCATTCGGAAAGAATTTTTTGTTTATGAACTATCCTAAATTTCATCTTTTCTATAAATGAGTTTCTTTTCAAAACTGTTCAGTAAAGAGAACAAAGAGAGCCTTGATCAGGGTTTATCCAAAACAAAAGAGAGTTTTTTTGGAAAACTTACCAAAGCTATTGCAGGAAAGAGTACGGTTGATGCAGAAGTGCTTGATCAATTGGAAGAGGTGCTGATCAGTGGTGATGTAGGGGTGAGTACAACTATTAAGATCATTGATAGAATTGAAGAGCGCGTGAAGAAGGATAAATATGTGACCACTTCCGAGCTCGACAGGATACTGAAAGAAGAAGTTAGTGCATTATTGAAAGAAAATTCGGGTTCACAAGCTGCATTTATTGAAGAAACGAAGAACAAACCTCATGTGATCATGGTTGTGGGAGTGAATGGTGCTGGAAAAACAAAGACCATTGGTAAACTGGCGCATCAATTCAAATCGGCCGGAAAAACAGTATTTCT
>DAORJH010000232.1:0-4563 GCA_035438925.1 Bacteroidia bacterium
CAATCGGGTGCCATGCGTGGACACGGAGCTGTCAATTCCCGATTTGCCATTGAGACCATGCTCGATATTATGGCAGAAAAAATCAACGTGGATCCCTGCGAACTTCGAGTGAAAAATTTTCTTGATTCCGACACTCTCACAGTTGGTCAGTACAGGATCACATCCAACGGAAGTCGCTTGAGTCTTGAAAAAGTAATGGAACAATCAAAATGGAAAGAGAAATATAAAAAACTGGAGAAAGGACATGGCATCGGAATGGCTTGTGGATTCTTCATAAGTGGAAGCGCGCTTCCAATTCATTGGAATGAATATCCACAGTCGGTAGTACATCTAAAAGTAGATCTCGACGGAAGAGTCCTGGTAACTTCAGGGGCAAGTGATATCGGACAAGGTAGTGATACCATGCTTGCTGTTATTGTTGGAGAGGTATTGGGAATAAACATGGAAGATATTTTTGTCTTGGCAGCTGACACACTTTTGACTCCTATAGATCTGGGAAGTTATTCCAGTCGCGTAACCTTCATGGCGGGTAATGCAGCCAAGATGGCTGCAGAGAATCTGAAAACAAAAATTATTGAAGGTGTTGCAAAATACAGCAATAAACCAATTGAAGAGATCAACATGGAAGGAAGAAGGGTTTTCACCAACGATCTTTCAATCGATTTAAGTTGGAATGAGGCGATCGAAATGGCAACAAGAAAAGTTGGTTCCTTAACGGTTAGTGGTTATTACAATTCTCCTAAACTCGGAGGAGATTTTAAAGGTGCAGGTGCAGGTCTCAGTCCATCCTATAGTTTCGGTTCATTGGTGGCCGAGGTAAAAGTAGACATGAAAACTGGTTTTGTGAAGGTATTAAATATGTGGGGAGCACATGATTGTGGTAAAGCGATCAATCCCCTTGCTGTAGAGGGACAGTTAGAAGGATCATGGCACATGGGAATGGGTCAGGCAGTTAGTGAAGAAATGATCTACCACAAAGGATTATTGGCAAATGCCAACTTTGTGAATTACAAGATCCCTACTTCACTGGATGTTCCGGATATTCATACGAATATAATTGAAACAATAGATCCGGAAGGTCCATTTGGCGGTAAAGAATGTGGAGAAGGTGCATTACATCCCTCTATTCCTGCTATTACAAATGCCATTTACAATGCTGTTGGCGTACGTATCACCTCCCTACCCGTTCGTCCGGAAGAAATTTTAAAAAAATTAAAAGAGTTGAATGAAGTAAAAAAAGCTGTGTTATGATAACTGCTGAAAAAAAATATATCAAAGTCACTTCTATTCAGGAAGCTATTCATGCTACAAAAGAGAATAAAACTACTTCAAGGTATCTTGCCGGTGGAACTGACCTTATGGCAAATAAATTCCAAGGCAATGAAAACGGGACCTGTCTGATCGACATTACTGGCATCGATTCTTTGAAGAAAATAACGAAAGAGGATGCGTATTATCATCTGGGTCCATTGGTAACCTTAAGTGAGATCACGAAGCACCCCATCATAAAAAAAGAAATTCCCGCACTTGCTGATGCTGCGCATTCAGTTGGAACTCCTTTGATACGTTCAACAGCAACGATCGGTGGCAATCTTTTGTGTGAAAACAGATGCTTGTTCTATAATCAATCTGCCTGGTGGAGAGAAGCTGTTGGCCACTGCCTTAAATGCAACGGAGATATCTGTATCGCCACCGGAGGAGCCAATGCCTGTTTTTCTGAAATGGTCTCTGACACAGCTCCGGTTCTTATCAGCCTTGAAACTTCTTTAAAAATATTGAATACAACAGGTGAAGAGAAAACTGTCTTGCTGAAGGATATTTATACAGGAGATGGTGTCAAACCAAGAACATTAAGCACTACCGATCTGATCACAGACATCATGGTCCCGGTTAAACAGAACTGTAGATCTGTTTTTCGGAAACTACGACTAAGGGAATCGCTTGAATTTACCTCGTTAAGCTCTGCTGTTTCGATCGATATTAATGGAAAGATCAGGATCACTCTGGCTGGAATGGACCCAAAACCCGTTTATATAGAAACAGATGCAAATGAAAGCTTGGATGCATTGCACAAACGCCTGTTGAAGGCGTCTCATCCGGTTAACAATGATGTATTCACTAGAAATTACAGAAGAGACATGGTACGAGTCTTCGTTGAACAAAGCTATAAAGAACTTGGAATATGATACGAAATAATGACCCAATGAAAGTTTTGTTCAATGAACACGAACTTATCAGTAAATTAAATGAGATAATTCCATTACTTGATGGTAAATGGGAAAAAGAAGAGACTGAATATACCAGAATTGCCGAGGAAATCGTAAGATTCATCAGTGAATACAGCGATGGTTATCATCATCACAAAGAGGAGGAAGTTCTGTTTCCTGCACTTGTTGATCATCCTGATTTTTTATTGCAGGGAATTATTGATGAATTGAAAGAGCATCATGAAAACTTCAGGGAATACAATCATGAAGTAAAGGAGGCATTGACAGAAAAGGACTTTCCAAAAGCACAAAAGGTGCTAATGAAATTCATTTCAGAACTTATGGACCACATCGCCATTGAGAATGATGAGTTATTCATTATGGCTGAAAATCTTTTTTCCGAAAAAGAGCTGGAAGAAATGTATTTTCACTTTGAGGACATTGACAGAGAATTAGGACTAGAAAAAAAGAAGTCACTTGAAAAAATGACAGCTTCCTTCACCGAATGAATAAATTGCGGCACTGATCAGTTATTTTTTGCAATTTGCAGTCCAAAATGAAAAAGGCTGCCATCTCCTCTTCGATCACAATTGCTTATAAGACCATTGGTAATTTCGAATCAGAACTTCCTTTGCTGATCTTTTTGCATGAAGGGATGGGAAGCATCGAATTATACCGTAATTTTCCTGAATCACTTTGTTCTGAAATGAAACTTCCCGGAGTGGTTTATGACCGTTACGGCTACGGCTATTCAACCGGATTAATGGAGGATAGAAAAGATGATTATCTGGAAAAGGAAGCCCAATATTACTTACCACTACTTCTTAATACATTAAAAATTCAGAACAGAAAGCTGATACTGATCGGCCATTCTGATGGTGCCAGCATTGCGCTAATCTATGCATCACTCTTTCCTGAGAATATTGAATTTCTTGTAAGTATTGCTGCACACGTATTTACAGAAGAGATCAGCATAGAAAACGTTAAGCTTTTGGAAGAAAGGTATTTTAAGGACGTAGAATTCAGAAAGAAAATAAGCAGATATCATTTCGATCATACTGAAAGTACCTTACTGGCTTTCACCAGAACCATCACGAGGGCCTCATTCAAGAAATGGAATATTGAAAGCTATCTGAAAAATATTAGCGCTCCTGTTTTAGTCATTCAGGGTGAAAAGGACGAATACGGAACAGAAAAACAAGTTGATTCCATTGTGAACCATAGTTCTAACTCAAAAACAAAAAAGTTGCTGATTGCAAACTGTGGACACTCGCCTCATCTTCAAATGAAAGATCTTACTTTAAAAGAAATAGTGCGATTTTACAAAAGTGTGAGCTGAAATTACTCATTCCCCTTTGTATTCCACTTTCTGACCTATAGAACTCAAACCAAGCAAAGCATCTTTTGTAGAGAAGATAGCAGTTAACCGATCTAGTTCAGAAGAAGGTCCTTTTGCTTCTTCTATCAGTTCATCCGCAAACTGCATGGCAATTGGAGCTTTGTATTTCATGGTTTTTGCAAGTTTTTCAACCTCTTCTTTTTCAAGTCCACCATTGGTATAACTGCCTGATATGATCTCTCTGTAATTGTTCTTTCCATACAGGTCTGCGATTGCTTTCCATTTTTCCGATAATCTTTGTTCCGTTCTTTCAGGAATCATTTTCTCACCGGAAATTATTTCAAATATTTCATCTGCTTGAATGACCTGATCGATCAATCCGATCTCTTTCGCTTGACTGGCATTCAGCATCTGTCCTGTCAGAACCAAGTATTTTGCCAAACCCTTTCCGATTCGCAAGGCAGTTCTTTGTGTTCCTCCCAATCCGGGATAGATTCCAATTCCCGTTTCCGGGAAAGCGATCTTCGTTTTATCAACCGCCAGTAGAACATCAGCGCAAAGTGCCAATTCCATGCCCCCGCCCAAAGCTAATCCGTTCAATACAGCAACTACTTTTTTCGGAGAACGATCTATTCTTTCCAAAACTTCCTGACCGTATTTTGTAAATGTTACAATATTCTCAATTGCATTTGACTTTATATTCCGAACGAAGAATTTAATATCTGCCCCTGCTACAAACGCTTTTCCTGAACCGGTTATGATGATAGTTTTTACACCCTGTGTGTTTTCTGCTTCCTTGAACTTTGTATCCAATTGATACATGACTTCTTCATTCAACGCATTGAGATCTTCTGGTCGTGACATCGTAATAGTAGCAATTGGGCCATTCACCTGTAAGCTCACAAATTCCATTTTCCAGTTTTCTTTGCTAATTCCTGCTGGCATCTTTTCTTTATAAAAAGTAGAATATGCGTTGACCATCCTTTTCACATCACTTTCCCCATACTTATTCATGAG
>DAORJH010000233.1:0-4561 GCA_035438925.1 Bacteroidia bacterium
ATAAATTAGTAAAACATACAAATAACATAACATGTCTGGTACAGTATTAGAAAATACAGGAATTAGTTTTCACAAAAATGAAAATCAGCTGATGATTGCTGATATGATACAAAAGTTTGGTAAAGAACACATCTTACCAAAAATGATGGAGTGGGATGAAACACAAGAATTTCCTATTCATGTTTTTAAAAAACTAGGTGAATTAGGATTAATGGGCGTTCTAGTACCAACTGAGTATGGTGGTTCAGGATTCAGTTATACAGAATATGTAACTGCTATCACAGAATTAGGAAGTATCTGTGGTTCGATTGCCTTGTCAATGGCAGCGCACAATAGTTTGGGTACCGGGCATATTCTTCAGTTTGGAAACGAAGAACAAAAGAGAAAGTATCTTCCCAAATTAGCATCCGGTGAATTCATAGGCGCCTGGGGTTTAACTGAGGCGGGAACCGGAAGTGATGCCATGCGTATGAAATGTGTTGCAAAACAAGACGGTGATTATTGGGTTATCAATGGCACCAAAAACTGGATAACGCACGGGATCAGTGGAGATACTGCAGTTGTTCTTGTAAGAACGGGTGAATTGCTCGACAGTCATGGAATTACAGCTTTTATAGTAGAAAGAGGAACCCCTGGTTTCAGTGGGGGAAAGAAGGAGAATAAATTAGGAATGAGGGCGAGTGAAACCGCTGAATTGATCTTCGATAATTGTCGTGTTCACAAGTCACAGATATTAGGAAATGTAGGTGATGGATTTGTTCAGGCAATGAAAGTTCTCGATGGTGGAAGGATATCTATCGCTGCTTTAAGTCTTGGAATTGCAAAAGGCGCATTAAATGCAAGTATTAAGTATTCAAAAGAAAGACAGCAATTCGGACAATCGATTTCTAATTTTCAAGCGATCGCATTTAAGCTGGCAGATATGGCAACGGAATATGAGGCTGCTGAATTATTGACTATGAATGCCGCCGATAGAAAGAACAAAGGATTGAAAATGACAAAAGAAGGAGCCTTTGCAAAGTATTATGCAAGTGAGGTAGCGGTAAAAGTTAGCACAGAAGCTGTTCAGATCTTTGGTGGATATGGTTATACCAAAGATTTTCCTGTTGAAAAGTTCTATCGCGACAGCAAACTGTGTACAATAGGCGAGGGCACAAGTGAAATACAGAAACTTGTTATCGCAAGAGAAATCTTAAAATAAGCAATAGAAAAGTCACATAACAAAAAAGCCCTCTAATGAGGGCTTTTTTAATTTCGATCAGCATTATTCTGCCGGAGTTTCATAGAACTTATTGAACTCCTTAATTGCATTCACCACTTTGTCTTTCACAAAAGTGAATTTATCCAGATCATTCCACGTCATTATCTGTGCCTTCATGTAAGGCTTTAATTCCTTCTTGTAAAAATTATTATTGAGTGGTTTCAATTCCCTTAATTCCATTTCCTTATCGTCTGCTCCTGAATCCTGAATATAATAAGAGCAGGCAATGATGGGTTCGCCATTCTTTGTCCCGTGATCTTTGAATTCATAGAACTTTAAACGGCCATTCACAAGTCTTTCGATATAGACGCTTGTTTCAGCATCATAAAGAACAGAAGTGAAATGTCTTCCAGCAAATCCGAATCCTTTCGCTTTTTTGGTATTGATAGGGGTAAGTTTAACCGCACCTTTTGGTCGGAAATTGAAAGACTTATACATTTCTGTTTCATCCTCCATGTTGGTCTGGATCTCACCTTTCACACTGTCACCTTTCATGGTGATGTAATATCCTGGTGCAACAATGGCCGACATGTGGGCTTCTTTACCTTTACCTGGCTGAGCAAAAGCATTGCTTACTGCTGCCAGCATTATTATTAGGAGTGTCTTTTTCATAAATTTTATACTTAACAAAGATATTTATATAAGCTTACAAATCAAATGCCACATTCTTTATAAGTATCTATAAAAAGAAAAATCTCCCAAATTTTGAGAGATTTTAACTTTTTAACGGCGTTTTATTTTCTTTCCAGAACTTCGTCTATCATACCGTAAGCTTTCGCTTCGGCTGCGATCATCCAGTAATCTCTGTCACTGTCTGCCCAAACTTTATCAAAAGTCTGACCACTGTGATGTGCAATGATCTCATATAATTCTTTTTTAAGTTTCTGGATCTCACGTGCGGTGATCTCAATATCACTTGCCTGTCCTTCTGCTCCACCTAAAGGCTGATGGATCATTACTCTTGCATGTTTTAAGGCAGTACGTTTACCTTTTGCACCAGCACACTGAAGTACTGCACCCATACTGGCTGCCATTCCTGTACAGATCGTAGCCACATCGGGTTTTACAATTTGCATGGTATCATAAATACCTAAGCCAGCGTATACGCTTCCTCCGGGTGAATTCACATAGATCTGAATGTCTTTTTTAGCATCCACGCTCTCTAGAAAAAGTAATTGCGCCTGAACGATGTTAGCTACCTGATCATTGATCCCTGTTCCCAGGAAAATGATACGATCCATCATCAAACGGGAAAAAACGTCCATTTGAGCAACATTTAACTGACGCTCTTCAATGATATAGGGAGTCAGTGATGAAGTGATACGTGAAGTATAGCTATCGTAGGTCAAGCTGTTTATGCCCATGTGTTTGGTAGCATATTTTTTAAATTCATTATTGTCGAACATAAGTGTTGTTTTTAGTAATTTCAAATGTAAGCTAACTAAAATGAATATACTTCATTATTGTTCGAAATTTTATTAACGCTTAGCTTTATTTATCTTCATTCTCATCAACTGTAGCCTGTTATTAAGTTAGTTGATTACAAGGCCTTTGCCCCGTATTTTGTCGCAAATTTGAGCCACAGATGTCACTCGATAAATATTGCATTTTAAATGGTCATTTGATCAGTATCTATGAGCCCGCGGTTGCCTTTACAAACAGGGCTTTCCGTTACGGTGATTCAATTTTTGAAACCATTCGGTTCTGTAATAACAGACTGATGTTTTTGCGCGATCATGTTCTTCGTCTTCGATTAGGAATGACGGTATTAAGGATGAATGTCCCTGCCGAATTCAACTATGAAAATCTGCAGGAACTCATCATTCAATTGCTGAAACATAATTCACACGCTCCAAATGCCAGAATACGACTCACAATTTTCAGAAATGAAGGTGGCTTTTATACACCTGAAACTAACGATATTTCCTTTCTGATCGAAAGTGAGGAATTAGAAGGTCCTTATTTGCTGAACCAAAAAGGCCTTTGGGTTGATCTTTATGGAGATATTAAAAAGCCGGTGAACAAATTGGCGAATATCAAAAGTGGGAATGCCCTTTTGTATGTAATGGCGGGACTCGCCAAACAAAGCATGAAGCTGGATGATTGTTTTATCATCAATGAATACGGAAATATATGTGAAAGTGTAAGTGCCAATATTTTTGTTGTAAAGAATGGAACACTTTATACCGCACCACTTACCGAAGGATGTGTTGCCGGGATCATGCGCAAACAGATCATGCATCTGGCTACTGAGAATAAAATACTTACTTTTGAAAGTCCCATCACCATTAATACATTGATGAATGGAGATGAAGTGTTTTTAACCAGCAGTATTAAAGGAATAGAGTGGGTTGGACAATTCAAACAAAAATATTATACCAATAAAATGGCTCAATTTTTTATAGATAAATTAAATGAACTAACATATATATAGCATGTATCAGCAGGCGATAGGAAAAATAGAAAGTGCATTAAGTAATTTGGGTGTGAACCCAAAGGATGCGAAGACGGAAGAGGGACAATACTCTATCAGTAAGAACAAGGAAACTGAAATATTGATCGATGTATGGCAACAGAATGACTTAGTATTCTTTCAGGTAATGAGTTTGATCACTAAAGTACAGAATGAGAACGGAGAAGCGGTTTATAAAATGTTATTGGAAGAAAATCACAACCTTGTCGAAGCGTCTTTTGCAATAATTAACGAAATGATCATGGTGAAGGAAACCTATGAATACAATGCGCTATTCACTCAGGAAAGGGCTATATCTGCTATCAATCGACTCGCTTATTACAGTGAAACGTACAGGAAAAAATGGGCACTATAAGGGTAGTCCTTTTATGCCCATATTTTATTAAATTTGTTACATGATGCTGAATCCAATTGTTGCCATTAAAAAGGGTCGTGAATTTATTTCTGAAAAGATATGGAGTGTTCGATTGGAGAAGCTGGATTCACGTCAGGCCTTTTTAGTAAAACAATTACGCGTTATCACTTTAGCCATACGTGGGTTTAAGGATAACAATTGTCTGACTTCCGCAACTGCTCTGACTTTTTACACTTTATTCTCAATCGTTCCTATCTTGGCACTGGTCTTTGCAATTGCAAAGGGCTTTGGTTACGATCAAACCATGCAGGTAATGATACTTAAAAAGTACAATACCTATGAGCAGGTTTTATCGAACGCATTTGTCTATGCCAATAAAATGCTGGATTCTACCAATGGAAGTGTAATTGCCGGTTTTGGTGTATTTCTATTGTTATGGAGCGTACTCAAACTATTGGTGAGTATTGAAGAG
>DAORJH010000234.1:0-4517 GCA_035438925.1 Bacteroidia bacterium
CGAATAATCCTGTGCCTAATTTTTTCTGAAACTCGATTCCAACTGCAACGCCTTTGGCAGCGCAAAGAAAGCTATCTTTCTGACAGATCACTTTATTTCCCAGTGCCTGAAGATTCAAAGGAATTATCTTTCCTGCATAAGGAGCAGCAAATGAAACTTGTCTCTTCTGATTTGAGGTGTTGGTGTACACGGTCATGAAAAGATTTTCTCCGGTCAATAATCTTTTTCCCGCAGAGAATAATTTTCCCATGATACCTTTTTCATTGCCATCACCGAAAAGTGTTTGCATTTCGATTCCCTCAGTCATCATCATAAAACTGCCGGGTTCGGCGATCACAGCTTCTTGTGGATCCAGTTCAACTTCCACACACTGCATTTCTTCGCCCATTAGTTTGTAATCTACTTCGTGGTTGTTCATACGATTATTTTTTATTTCGGGTTTCTTATTCCGGGTTTTTTATTTGAGCTGAAGAACTCGAAATACTAAACCCGAAATACTAAATACTAAATACTTAAACATTAAATCTAAAATGCATTACATCTCCATCATTCACTACATACTCTTTCCCTTCAATTCTTAATTTTCCATTATCCCTGCAGGCAGCTTCAGAGCCAAGTGTAACAAAATCGTTGTAACTCATTACCTCTGCCTTGATAAAT
Organism: Bacteroidia bacterium; assembly: GCA_035438925.1. Classification (GTDB taxonomy): domain Bacteria; phylum Bacteroidota; class Bacteroidia; order B-17B0; family Aurantibacillaceae; genus Aurantibacillus. The sequence continues at coordinate 661 of DAORJH010000234.1, forward strand.
CCTTTTTCGAAATCGGTGTGAATGACGCCGGCCGCCTGTGGTGCTTTGAATCCTTTATTGATGGTCCATGCTCTTACTTCTTTTACTCCCGCAGTAAAATACGTTTGTAGCTGAAGTAGTTTATAGGCTGCCTTGATCAGTTTATTTACACCCGGCTCATCCAATCCCATTTCCTGTAGGAACATTTGTTTTTCTTCAAATGTTTCCAATGATGCGATCTCACTTTCCATTTGTGCAGTGATGATCATCATTTCCGCATTCTCACCTTTTATAGCTTCTCTAACTGCATCTACATGCTTATTTCCATTCTTTGCAGAAGCTTCATCTACATTGCATACATACAAAACAGGTTTGATGGTAAGCAGATGCAGATCTTCTACATAAGGTAATTCGTTCTCTTCCAGTCCTGCAGCTCTTGCCGATTTACCGGCTTCCAAAGCCGTTTTTACTTTCATGGCTGCATTGTATGTTTTTACAGCTTCCTTATCTGTTCCGGTCTTCGCTAGTTTCTCAAACTTTTTGATCTTGACTTCCACACTCTCCAGATCTTTCAATTGCAATTCGGTATCAATGATCTCTTTATCTCTTACCGGATTCACACTTCCGTCAACATGCACCACATTGGGATCATCAAAACAACGCAATACATGAAGAATGGCATTGCATTCACGAATATTTCCCAGGAATTTATTTCCCAAACCTTCGCCTTTGCTTGCTCCTTTCACCAATCCTGCAATATCCACGATCTCTACAGTGGTAGGAAGGATCTTTTCCGGCTTTACCAGGTCCGCTAATTTATTCAATCGTTCATCCGGCACGGTGGTCGTTCCAACATTCGGATCGATCGTACAAAAAGGAAAATTAGCTGCCTGAGCTTTTGCATTGCTCAAACAATTAAACAAGGTTGATTTACCTACATTGGGCAAACCTACTATACCACATTTCAAGGCCATAAACTCTAATCTATTTTATATTTCAACTTACTAAGACTTAAGCCTGTATCAGAAAAAAAGCAGCTCCCTCATCAAGCCATCCATTCCTTTTCAGATTTAAGAAGGCAAATATACTCAAACTAAGCGTTTTTACTCTTAAATAAAGTGAAAGCCTCCTTTGGAGTTTTTAACATCACGGCTTGTTTTTTAACAAAGATTTTTGGTGACAATTATTAAGGGTAATTTTAAAATCTCAATTTAAAAATATGCAAGCTATAGAATCACTGCAATCATTATGCACACAGGTAAGAAGGGATATAGTAAGAATGGTACACGCAGTAAGCTCCGGTCACCCGGGAGGATCCTTAGGCTGTGTGGAATACCTGGTGGCACTTTACAAAGTGATCCTGAAACACGATCCTGCTAATTTTAAAATGGATGGGAAGAACGAAGATCTTTTTTTTCTCAGTAACGGGCACATCTCTCCCGTATTTTACAGTGTATTGGCAAGAAGTGGTTACTTTCCTGTTTCCGAATTGAAAACCTTTAGAAAATTGAATACCCGCTTGCAAGGACACCCAACTACACATGAGGGATTACCGGGCGTGCGAGTTGCCAGTGGTTCACTTGGACAAGGATTGAGTGTTGCTATTGGTGCTGCTCTTGCTAAAAAATTGAACAAGGATAGTAATTTTGTTTTTTCTCTTCATGGAGATGGCGAATTACAAGAGGGACAGATCTGGGAAGCTGCCATGTATGCAAGTGCAAACAAAGTAGATAATATCATCTCGACGATTGATTACAACGGACGTCAAATTGATGGAGATGTTGAGAAAGTTCTATCACTTGGAAATTTAAAGGCAAAGTTTGAAGCATTCGGGTGGACAGTACTTGAAAATCCGAAAGGTAATGATCTTACTTCTGTTATTCTATCCTTAGAGGAAGCAAAAAAATTATGTGGAAAAGGTAAGCCGGTCATGATCTTAATGAGAACCGAAATGGGAATGGGTGTGGATTACATGATGGGCACACACAAATGGCATGGTTCCGCTCCAAATGATGAGCAATTGAAGAAAGCACTAGAGCAATTGCCGGTAACGATTGGCGATTATTAATGCAAAATTCTAAATGATAAATGTTAAATGAATATTGTTCCTAATAAAAGCAGTGTCTTTAAAATTCTACTGTTTCTTCATTTAGCATTTTCAATTCAACATTCAACATTTGCTCAAGTAACCAATCGCGTCCTCTTTATTTTCGATGATTCCTATAGCATGTATGCAGGATGGAACAGTCCTGTTCCTAAAATAGAAGTAGCGAAAAGAGTAATGGGTGAATTTTTAGACAGCCTTAAAAATTATCCCAATCTGGAACTTGCACTTCGCTGTTATGGTCACACCACTTTCTTTAAAGAGAGAAATTGCAAGGATAGTAAATTGGAAATCCCTTTTGGACCAGCTTCATCCAATTACCTCAAAATAAAACAAAGGATCAATAAACTTGAACCATTGGGCACCACGCCTATCGCTTTTTCATTGGGAGAATGCACCAATGACTTTACGCCCAAAGGAGGTGTTCGGAATATTGTTATCCTTATCACCGACGGAATTGAAGAATGTCAGGGCAATCCTTGTCAGGTAAGTATTGAATTACAGAAAAAAGGAATTTTTCTAAGACCCTTTGTCATTGGTGTTGGACTGGATGTGAAATTCGCTGACATCTTTGGCTGCATGGGAAAATTTTATGATGTAAGCAACGAAGCAAATTTTAAAGATGTACTTAAACTGGTCATCACAGAAGCTTTGACACAAACAACTGTACAAGTAGATCTGCTCGATATTACAAAAAAGCCAAGTGAAACGGATGTGGATATGACCTTTTATGAAGCAGGGACGAACAACGTAAAATACAATTACCTGCACACCATCAATCACAGAGGAAATCCGGATACCTTGGTACTCGATCCTGATCTGAAATACGATCTTTTTGTTCATACCATTCCACCTCAAGAAAAAAAGAATATTAGCATCATAAAAGGAAAACACAATGTGATCCCATTGGATGCGCCACAAGGTTTTTTGAGGATGGAGATCGATGGTCCACTCAGTAAATATTTCCCAACAAGCATCGTAAGAAAAAAAGGGGAAATGAAAACCCTGAACGTGCATGACTTTGGGAAAACCGAAAAATACATAGTAGGAAAGTATGATCTGGAAATACTCACTTTGCCCCGAATCTACTTGAAAGATGTAGAAATAAAGCAAAGCAGCACCAATTCCATTAAGATTCCAGCCAGTGGAACTGTTTTATTCGCCAGAACCAGTCTTGGAAGTGGAAGTGTTTACACCGATGATGGAAAAACGGTGACCTGGGTTTGTAACCTTAATCCCGCTTTACAAAACGAAATCATATATTTACAACCCGGAACTTACAAAGCAGTTTACAGAAATCAACACGAAAAAGAAACAACAAAATCAATAGAAAAAAACTTTGAAGTAAAACCGGGAACACAACTAACCATTAAGCTTTATTAAAATGAAAAAATATACTTACACCGAGAAAAAAGACACACGATCAGGATTTGGAGCAGGTCTGTCCGAATTAGGAAAGACGAATGAAAATGTAGTGGCCTTATGCGCTGATCTGACCGGCTCTTTAAAAATGGATGCTTTTGAAAAAGCACATCCAGAACGCTTTTTTCAAATTGGAATTGCAGAAGCGAATATGATCGGAATTGCAGCCGGATTGACCATAGGAGGTAAGATTCCTTTCACCGGAACTTTTGCCAATTTCAGTACAGGAAGAGTTTATGATCAGATCAGACAAAGCGTTGCCTATTCGGATAAGAATGTGAAGATCTGTGCTTCCCATGCCGGACTTACATTAGGAGAAGACGGAGCCACTCATCAAATACTGGAAGATATT
>DAORJH010000235.1:0-4501 GCA_035438925.1 Bacteroidia bacterium
ACAACTACACTCTCAGCCAGTGGAGCCAGTGCATACGTTTGGAATACAGGAGCAACTACTCCATCAATTTCAGCATCTCCAAGCGTAACGACTATATACAATGTAATGGGTACTTATTCTAATAATTGTCAAGCTACTTTGTATCATACACTAACAGTAAACGCGGTACCGGTTATTACCGTTAACAGTGGTTCGATTTGTTTAGGTTCTTCTTTTACAATTACTCCTGGTGGAGCGACTACATACACGATTCAAGGTGGTAATGCTGTTGTTAGTCCAACTGCAAATGCTACTTATACCGTTATTGGTACAAACAGTTTAGGTTGCGTTTCTAACAGTGCGGCTGTTTCTTCAATTACAGTAGTTGTTTGTGCAGGAGTTTCAGAGAACTCGGGAGTATTGAACGGAACAAACTTGTATCCTAATCCAAACAAAGGTGTATTCACGATCGAACTTCCTGTTCAGGCTAATGTTTCTGTTATCAATGTAATTGGTAAAGAAATATTAAATAGAAACATCGAAGCTGGAAAGAATACTATCAACTTAACTGATTTTTCTACCGGTGTTTACTTTGTGAAAGTAAAAAGTGGTGAAAGTCAAGTGATCTATAAAGTGATCGCTGAGTAAGATTTTTTTTATTGGTTATAAAGATCCCTTCGTCAATGGGCGAGGGGATTTTTTTATTTCAGCCAATTCTCTGTCAAAAAAGAAAGCCTTACTGTTTTACTGTAAGGCTTTCGTTTTAAATTTGTTTTTTAATAATTAGTTATCCCAATACTTGCTTTAAATCTTCCAAAAGGTCTTCCACATCTTCAACTCCAACGCTTAATCTCAAAAGATTATCTACCACCCCTGCTTTTTCTCTTTCTGCTTTTGGAATAGAGGCGTGGGTCATTGTTGCTGGGTGATTGATCAAAGATTCTACACCACCTAAACTTTCTGCTAAAGAGAATACTTTGAAAGAAGAGGCAAGTTTAAATGTGTTCTCTATGCTTTTATCCTTTAAAACGATCGAGATCATACCACCAAAATCCTTCATTTGTTTTTTAGCGATCACATGATTCGGATGATCAGGAAAACCCGGCCAATATACTTTTTCAATTTTAGGATGTGTCTTGAGGTATTCTGCAATTTTTCTTCCGTTGAAACAATGTCTCTCCATTCTTAAATGCAAGGTCTTGATTCCTCTCATCACGAGAAAACTGTCCATCGGACCCGGATTGGCGCCACAACTGTTTAAAATGAAATAAAGTTGTTCATGTAATTTATCATCATTGGTAATGAGTGCTCCCATCACCACATCACTGTGCCCACCGAGGTATTTGGTTACGGAATGCATGACAATATCTGCTCCTAAAGCCAGTGGATTTTGCAAGTAGGGTGATGCAAAGGTATTGTCAACGGCAAGGATCAATTTATTTGCTTTGGCAATTTCTGCGCAAGCCGCAATGTCAATGATCTGCATGGTTGGGTTGGTCGGTGTCTCTGCCCAGATCAATTTAGTATTTGAATTGATGTACTTTTTAATATTATTTGCATCAGTAAGATTGATGAAATGAAACTTGATTCCATAGTTTTCAAATATTTTCGTGAACATACGGTAAGAACCTCCATAAAGATCGTCTCCGGTGATCACTTCATCTCCCGGTCGAAGCAACTTCATTACAGCATCGGTAGCTCCCATGCCACTACTAAAGCATACACAATGTTTGCCGTTCTCAAGCGCTGCAATATTTTTTTGCAAGGCTTCCCTTGTCGGATTTTTTCCACGTGCATAGCCGTAACCTTTGTTGGTTCCCGGAGATTCCTGAACATAAGTGCTTGTTTGAAAGATCGGAGTCATGATGGCTCCGGTTGAAGGATCCGGATCTGCTCCGGCATGTATGGCCTTTGTGCCAAATCTATGTTTACTAAAATCGCCCATAATATTTTAAAATATTTCGTTTAAGTTCATTGTTTCTTTTTTTCTCACTCCTTTTTCTGTTTTTTCAAGTGAAACGCATTCTATTTTCGGATCATGTTCAAAGAACAGAAACCAGTTGTTGTCAGCTGCCTCATCTAGGATCTGAATTTTTTCTTTCAAAGTTTCAAGTGGCCTCATGTCATATCCCATGACGTAGGGAATAGGAATATGCCCTGCACTTGGGATAAGATCGGCCATATAAACCAAGGTCTTACCATTGTTTGTTATTACAGGAAGCATCATGGCCTCTGTATGTCCGTTCACTTCAAAGAATTTTAAACCAGGAATCAATTCTACATCTTTATCTATGAATTTCAATTGGCCACTCTCTTGAATTGGTAAGATATTTTCTTTTAAAAAACTGGCTTTCTCTCTCATATTCGGATTCAATGCCCAGTCCCAATGCTTTTTATTGCTATAGTACACTGCATTTTTGAATGCAGGCTCCAGTTTTGTTCTGTCATTGTTGTATTTGATGCTACCACCACAATGATCAAAATGAAGATGAGTGAGTACAACATCGGTAATATCATCAAACGAGTAACCGGCTTTTTTCACCGATTTTTCTAAATTATCATCTCCATGCAGATAGTAGTAGTTGAAGAATTTTTCGTCCTGTTTATTGCCCATTCCATTATCGATCAGAATGAGGCGCTTTCCATCTTCTATCAATAAACATCTTGTTGCCCAACTACACATGTTATTTTCATCAGCAGGATTCAACTTGTTCCAGATACTTTTTGGGACAACACCGAACATGGCGCCTCCGTCTAGTTTAAAATGTCCTGCGTTAACGGAATGTAATTTCATGGATGAATAATGTGCTACAAAGAAACCAATTTTAAGACAAATAAAAAACCCGCCTTGTCAACAAAGCGGGTTTTTTAAGATTCAGATTCTGTTATTTGGAAATAATGATCTTTTTGGTGGTTTTTTCATTTGCTCCATTTGAAATCTCAATGAAGTAAACTCCATCGGCCCTGCTGCTTAGATCTATATCAAATAATTGACGGGATACATTCTGATATTCATCTGTACTAATGGTTTGTCCCAGGTAATTGTAAATTCTGATCTTGATATCTTCCGGTTTCGGCAATGTAAAGATCAGACTCATTTTACCAGCACTTGGATTAGGCATCACATTGATATTGGAAGTGAAAACCGTCTCCTCTTTTACACCTACAATTGGACGACAAGTCACCTGTGCCAAGATTGCAAGCTGTACTTTTGAGTTTCTGTAATAGCGTAGCGTTCTCCAGTTATTCGCTTGTAAAAGAACCCATGCGCTTGAGTCATTTGCACTGGTGGTTTTAGTATTTGTGAAGACACGAATTGAATCAACAGGACTAGTCCATGGTGTTTGAACTGAACCAAAGAATCCACTTGTAGGAACAATGACAGGAGAAGTAAAGTTCACACTCCAAGGTATGATCCTTGTGTTAGGAAAAACGTAATTTGGATTACCACAATATTTAATACTGTTCGTTTTCGTCTGACAAGCTGCAATTGCTCCTAAACTATCACTGTACTGTCCAAGCATCGCTCCAGGCCCGTTCTGTGGCGTTCCTCCGTAAACCCTAAAGTAGATCTGTGTATTGGAAGTGGTAGGTGTCGCCTTTGTTGCTAAACTATCAAATAATACAATTAAACTATTTACTTGTGGAAGTGGTGTATCGCTGTATGTGTTTTGAGGGAAGAATTGAGCAAATTCTTTATCCATATAACAGTTTGTTCCGGTTAAATGTCCGGTGTAATTTGGATTCTGACATGCCGTAACAAAACTGCTGCTCGGTGCTGCATAGGTCCTCAGGGTGTCAGTTTTCCTTATCCCTTCTAATGTATCGAGACATACAGCCGGTTTTGGACAAGTAGTTAAAGAGAATAATGCCATCGAATAGCTGGAAGTTCCCAATGAATTTGTAGCAACCAAAGTGATTGTATAGTTACCAGGTGCAGGTAAAGTGATTGCCGGTGCGGCAGCATAAGGATTCGGATTAAATGAACCTCCCGGAAAAATAGTCCATGTGTAATTCGGAACCGGGCCACCGATCGATGTGTTACTAGGACTAAACACTGCTCCAACGCAAGGAGTTGTATTGAAAGTGAAATTTGCTACAGGTGGGCCGGGAGCAACTGTTCCCCCTGTGGTACACAAACCATGAGAACCTAAAAGATTTCTATGTGTACCTTGACTCATTGCTGTTTGAATACGTGCAGTTTGATCCGGAGTGAACATATACATGCAATCATCATCTGAATAATCCATGTAATTCATGAACATACGTCCGTTTGGACTTTGTCCGGCACCACATTCATTCGGAAGATAAGGATATGTTTTACAAGCACCTCCTGAAGTCGGAGATTTGTGCCAAGGTGTGTCATTACAAAAATCAGTTAAACAGTTACCATCACCCCACATGTGTCGTAAGCCTAACCAGTGACCGGCTTCGTGTGACATGACACTTCCTTTATCATAAGTTGCCCATAATGTGCCATTTTGCATACCAAATATTTTCGTGTAGCACCAAACACCGTCTG
>DAORJH010000236.1:0-4472 GCA_035438925.1 Bacteroidia bacterium
GAAAGGAATGGTGTTGATGTTGATCGTTACACCCAAGTTCTCTTTCAGCATTTTTTGAATAACTTCAGCTACAAGGATATTTCTGTCGCCACCACCACTGTTGATCTGTAAGCTAAGCTCAGGGAAACCTTTTCCATCCGGGTAACCGGCTTTCTTCATGAGTTCCTTCGCTTTATCTACATCGTATTTATAACCATTGAGAGATTTGTAATCGTAGCCTGCTTTTTCAAAGATCTCAGCATAAGGAACCATTCCATATTCTGCTGCATTTCCTTCTCCTTGAATTGTAAAATCAGAAATTTTCTGTCTGTCAATGGCTAGATTAAATGCCATACGAACATCTCTTTTTGCAAGAGCAGGATTGCCTTGCACATTAAATCCGTAATAGTTGGAATTCAATGCAGGTGAAGAAAGGATCTCGAATTCGCTTGAGCGATTTTTTGCGTGTTCAAGATCTCCCATGAATTCATGGAACATTTCAACAGGAATACGGTAGACCATATCCAGATTTCCTCTTTTAAATTCTAGGATCTCCGATTTTTTGTCGCGAATGAAAGAATATTTAATTCCATCAAGGTAAGGAAGTCTGTTGCCATCTTTATCTACGCCCCAATAATCAGGATTTTTCTTCATGATCACTACTTCTCCTTCTTTGATCGTTTCAACAAAGAAAGGACCTGTTCCAACACATTTTACACGCATGTCTTTTCCGTATTTTACAACTGCTTCTTTCGGGTAGATATAACAACCAGGCATAGCAAGAATGTTTAGGAAACTAACGTCAGGGTGAAGTAATTTGATCTTGATCGTTGAATCGTTCACAATGGTGATTCCTTTAACGCCAATAGCTTTTCCGGATCTAGAAGCCTCGAAATTTTCGTTAGCACCTTCAACTCTGTCTTTTAAAGTAACGTCAAATTGATTGTTGTAAGGATCAACGGAGCAAAGTTTTTCATAGCAATATTTTACATCTTCTGCTTTTACCATGCGTCCCTTGTTGTTCGGAAAACAAGGATCATCATGAAACTTAACATTGGAACGAAGATGGAATACGTATTCAGTTTTATCTTCATTCACATCCCAGGATTTTGCGATTCCCGGAACAACGGTCATGTCGTTCTGATTGTATCTGATCAATCCTTCATAAACCTGAGAGCCGATATGATAACTGTTTACCTCGTTGATTGAGATCGGCATTAAACTCTTGAAGGCTTCAACCTCATTGGTTCGAAGAATTCCCCCCATATAAACGCCGCCTTTGGCTTCTGTGTTCGTACCTTTTTTCTCAGCACCATCACCTCCGCACGAAGCGAAAAAAAGCAGTGAGCCGGCAGCTATAACAAATAATCTATTCATAACGCTTAGAATAACGTGATTTCAAACAACAAATATATGTTTTACAATGAAGTAGCCTAATTTTTTTATGAGAAAATTTCTTCTATCCGAAGGGTAGGAGGATGTTATAAAATCTCTAATACAACGGGACAGTGATCACTGTGCATTGCATTTGGCAGAATGGAGGCGGACTTCAATCTCTTCTCCAAGTTTTTGGAGGCCAGGTTGTAATCGATACGCCATCCCAAATTCTTCTCCCTTGAATTAGCTCTGTAGCTCCACCAGCTATATTGATGAGGTGAGGGATCAAAGAACCGAAAAGTATCAATGAAACCACTTTGTATGAAGTTTTCCATCCATTCCCTTTCTTCCGGCAGAAAACCACTTGTTTTTGCGTTAGATAAAGGATTATGGATATCGATAGCTTTATGACAAATGTTAAAATCTCCACTAAGAATAAGGTTTTGCCTGCTCTTTTTCAGGTCATTGATGTATTCCTGATAATCGGCTAACCATTTCATCTTAAAGGCTTGGCGATCATCTCCGCTACTTCCGCTTGGATGATAAACGCTCATTACCGTTACGTCTTGAAAATCTGCCAGGAGGATCCTCCCTTCAAAATCGTATTCCTTGATCCCACACCCATACGTTACCTTTTTTGGTTCTTGTTTTGAAAAGATGGCTACACCGCTGTATCCTTTTTTTTGGGCAGGATACCAATAATGGTGGTATCCCATTTCTTCCAATTCAAAAACTCCCACTTGTTCCGGACTGGCCTTTATTTCCTGAATGCAAAGCACATCCGGCTGTTCCTGATCCATCCAGTTGATCAGGCCTTTGCCCATGGCCGCTCTGATTCCATTCACGTTATAACTGATAATCTTCACTCGTGTTATTTTGGTGTTATAAAGGTAGATGAAAAATAAAGCAGGGCATAAAAAAAAGCGAACCCGGGTTCGCTTTTCTATTATTTTTTAATAACACTTATTTTTTTTCCTGAGCTGCTTCCAGATTCACTTCGATCTTTATCTCTTCTCCGGCGCCACCGCCTTCAATACCGTAATCAGCACGGTTAATTACCGTTTCACCCTCAAATCCTGCTACCATGACTTTTATTTCTTTTCCGTCCTTGTCAAAATAAGATTGTTCTGCCGCACCTGAATAATTGAATTTCAATTCAACATCTTTTGTGACTCCTTTCAAAGTAAGTTTACCTTTCGCAATGTAAGCGTACACAGGCATTTCTGCAGTGTTCTTTTCAATTACGGATGCTTCAAAAACTGCGTCCTTGAATTTTGCAACATTGAAGAATTTCTCTTTTTCTTTCAGATGGCCGTCACGCATACTGTTTTGCGTATTGATCGTGGACATATCCAGGTGAACATAGATCTTTGCGCCAGTGGTGTTCTCCATATTCACATAACCACTGTCGATGTTGATACTTCCTTTCAAGTCGCTGATGATGTGTTTCACACTGAATCCAAGTGAACTGTGACTTCCATCCACTTCAAAATTCCCTTTCAATTCACTGATATCTTTTTTATTGGCATTCATGATGCTGTCACATTGTTCTTTGCTCGAGCAGGTGAATTCCTTTCCGTTGATATTGCATTTCAATACTTCTTCAGTCATCATTTCTCCTGAACAGCAAGCACCTTCTGAACCACCTGTAACGGCGATGTAAGGAGCAATTACCAGAGACACGATCGACATCAATTTGATGAGGATGTTCATTGATGGACCTGAAGTATCTTTAAATGGATCACCAACGGTATCTCCTGTTACAGAAGCTTTGTGTGGCTCTGATTTTTTATAAAACATTTCGCCGTTGATCAGCACTCCTTTTTCAAAGGATTTTTTTGCATTGTCCCATGCACCACCAGCATTCGATTGGAAAATTCCCATCAATACACCGGAAACGGTAACACCGGCAAGTAAACCACCTAACACTTCAGGACCCCAGATAAATCCAACAATAACCGGAGTAATTAAAGCAATTGCACCCGGCATCATCATTTCACGAATAGAGGCTTTTGTTGAGATGGCAACACATTTTTCATATTCCGGCTTTGCTTTGTATTCCATGATCCCCGGAATTTCGCGGAATTGTCTGCGTACTTCCTGTACCATATCCATTGCAGCTCTACCTACAGCTTGTATACAAAGAGCTGAGAAGATGAATGGGATCATACCACCAATGAATAATCCTGCAAGCACATTGGCTTTGTAAATATCAATCGCATCAATTCCTGCTATACCAACAAAGGCTGCGAATAAGGCAAGAGAAGTAAGTGCGGCAGAAGCAATGGCAAATCCTTTACCGGTTGCAGCTGTTGTGTTTCCTACTGCATCCAAATTATCAGTACGTTCACGCACTTCAGGAGGAAGCTGACTCATTTCTGCAATACCACCTGCGTTATCTGCGATCGGACCAAAAGCATCAATAGCTAACTGCATGGCAGTGGTTGCCATCATACCGGCAGCGGCAATAGCCACACCATATAATCCTGCAAAATAATAAGAGCCCATGATACCACCTGCTAAAGTGAGGATAGGGATCACAGTTGATTTCATACCTACGGATAATCCACCAATGATATTCGTTGCGTGACCGGTAGAAGATTGCTGGATAATGGACATGACCGGTTTTTTACCCATTGCGGTATAATACTCTGTAATGATACTCATGATCGCTCCAACGATAGTACCTACCAGGATCGCCATAAAGACGCCGGTCTTAGTGAAAGTAACACTACGTAAGGTAATATCGCCATCAGGCAACATCCAGTTCACAATAAAATAAGAAGCTGCAACTGTTAGGATCATGGAAGCCCAGTTACCCATATTCAAGGCGTTCTGAACATTTGATTTTTCATCCTTGATTGTTACAAACCAGGTTCCTACGATCGAGAAAAGAATTCCTAATCCACAGATCACCATCGGTAATAAGATTGGCGACATTCCACCAAAAGCATCTTTTACATTTATTTCTTGTCCAAGCACCATGGTTGCTAAGATCGTTGCAACATACGAACCGAAAAGATCGGCCCCCATACCTGCAACGTCACCCACGTTATCACCCACGTTATCTGCAATGGTAGCAGGATTTCGAACATCATCTTCAGGAATACCCGCTT
>DAORJH010000237.1:0-4472 GCA_035438925.1 Bacteroidia bacterium
GGTCGGATAGGATCTTCAAAACCGAGAAATCCTATGAATTGAAAAGGAAAATCTTGTTGGTAATTTGGCAGCTCTTTTGTTGACCATTTTGCTTTCGCAACACCCAATACCCTTTGACCTTTCTCTGCCATTTCCTGAACGATCTTTAATTTTTCAGCCTTCTCGCTTTCATTTAGTTTGCAAAGCGAAAGTACTGCCTCAGGCGAACCTTTGCAGGCAGTGAAGTAAGCATTCTCACTCTCCTGATGAACCCTGGTCATGGCAAACAATTCCTTCGTCAACGGATAATCTTTTACAGGGGCGTGAACGATATGTTGCTGACTTTTGTAAGATTGCTGCAATTCATTGATCGCCTTTTCCATTGGATCGATCGCATCTTTGACTGAGGCAAGAAAAGAGACATGGAGGATCTCTTCGATATTTGCAAATTGTTCTTTGTATTGCGATGATTTAATTAATGTATTTCTGCAATAAAGTGAAACAAGTTCCATTTTGTTTTGCGTTATAGTTCCGGTTTTATCGCTGCAAAGTACTGTTGCCGAACCCAATGTTTCGATGGCGGAAGGTTTTCTTGTCAATACATTTTTTTGTGCTAATCGCCAGGAACCAATGGCAAGAAAAACAGAGAGAACAACAGGAAACTCTTCAGGTAACATGGCCATTGCACTTGCTAGTCCGTTGAGTATTGATTGTATGATGTTTCCTCTGGTAAAATAGAATGCTATGATTACAATTAGACTCAGGCCAGCGCCACCAAGAAATAAATTACGAATAAGGATCTTCATCTCTTTTTGTAAATGAGTTTGATCTTGTTCAATGGCCCTGAGAGAACTTCCTATTTTTCCGAATTCGGTATGCCTTCCTGTTTTTGTTATTTGTATAAGCGCACTTCCCTGTACAACAAGTGTACCACTGAATACCAGATGTGTTTTTTCATTTTCCTCGTTGGTGGTTTTCAAAACGGGCAGGGATTCACCGGTAAGCAGTGATTCATCTACAGTGAGATGACTACTTTCCAATATAATCCCGTCTGCCGGAATTCTGTCTCCCTCGTTCAACAACACTAGATCATCGGGCACAACTTCTCTACCTGCAATTCTTATTTTTTGCCCATCTCGCATAACCAATGCTCTTGGCGAAGAAAGTTTCTTCAATGCTTCAATTGCCTTTTCCGTTTTCTGATGCTGATAGAAAGTGATAAAAATAATTACAAATACCCAGCTGAGCAGAATGATCCCTTCAGTGTATTCACCTAGAATTAAATAGAGTGTTCCACAACTCATCAAAAGGATGAACATGGGTTCCTTAATGGCTTCCATGGCGATCTGAAGGATGTTCTTAGATTGGGCATCCTGTATCTCATTATAACCATGAGACCTAAGTTTTTCTTGCGCAAGTTTGGAACTAAGTCCTTGTTTCATAAAAATTGTACGCTAAGCTTGTCCATCTGCCTTTTGCTTTTAAAGATACTTATTTTACTACTTTCAAATTTATTTAAAGTCAAATTGTACTTTAAATGACTTTAGTTAATGAGAATTACTGGTGGGATGGAAGAATTGAATAGTATTATTCCATTTTTTTAGTTTACTGTGCATGATTTACTCTTTTAATAAGGAAAACGAATACTATGTGAAATATTTATTCATTGTATAAACATAAGAATTTTGAAGGTAGTAGAAGAATATTGGTTTGCTATTGAAGACTTTTGTGATCTTTTCATTCTTATTATAAAATGTAGTTTGAATTTTCAGATAATTCGTTTAGTTTTAGAACATGGTACGTTTCCTTCTATGTATCCTCTTTTTTGTGTGTTTGGCTTTTGTTACAAATGCGCAAGACGACAATGTGGATTCACTCAAAATGGCTTTGAAGAAGAATGAAAATGATACGGATCGTTGTTCTATATTATCTGATCTTGTTGAAGTAGTTTCGTATGAAGAGAGTATACCTTTTAATGACAGTTTATTAGCTCTTTGCTTTAGAAAGCTAAAGAATTCATCAATAAGGAATAGAGAAAGTTATGTTTATAAATATTTTCTTGCAATTGCTTATACAAATAAGGCTATTTATTATAAAACTGATTCTGATCTTTCCTCAGCACTTGTATTTTTTAATAAAGGGCTTGAACTCCGAAAGGAAATAAATGACAGCACAAATATGGCCGGTTCGCTCAATGAGATCGGATTGATTTATTCGGAGAAGGGAGAAGGAAAGACGGCTCTGTCTTTTTTTCTTCAAAGTTTAAAGATCTATGAGATAATAAAAAGTAGAGCAGACGAGAATGATTATGCTGCGACATTGAATAACGCCGGTCAGGAATATTTTCTGCTCGGTGAACCCTATAAATCGCTTGGTTATTTAAGAAAATGTTATTCGATCCAGGAGAAGTTAGGTAACAAGAGAGATATGTCCATTACTTTAAACAATTTAGGAGCTATATGTCAAAGCCAGGGTGACATTACCAATGCCTTTTCATACATAGAAAGAAGTCTGAAAATTAACGAACAACTGGGTTATAAAAAAGGAATCGCAGGCTGTCTTGCGAATCTTGGAGTTCTGCATTCAAATCAAAAAAACGATGACGCTGCATTGAATTATTACTTTAAAAGCCTGAAAATAGCAGAAGAGATCAAAGATGAAGCCCGTATTGCAGAACTTTACAATTCCATTGGAAGCATTAACCAATCCAAAGGAAAAACACGAATAGGTTTAGAATACTACCTTAGAAGTTTAGACATAAAGCTCAAATCTGTTAACAAGAGAGATGTCGCTCTTCAATTGAATAATATTGGGCATTTATTTCATTATAGTGGGGATACCGGAGTATATGCATCGAGAGTAAATGCAATCAAAGCCGGAAAGATAAAAGCTTTGAATTATTATGAGAAAAGCTTGAATTTATATGAGGAAATTGAAGATAAGCAGGGCATCGCTCTTGTACTTACCAACATGGCATTTCTATTTACTGATCAGGCTAAATACGAGAAGACCATCCTATGTGCAAAACGAGCTCTTGCTTTAAGTCTTGAGATTCATCATTCACAAAGGATCACAGATGCTTCCAGGGCCCTCTCATCGGCGTATAAAGCAACAGGGAATTATAAACTTGCCTTGGAAAATTTTGAACTATCCATAAAAATGCGTGATAGCATCAACAACGTATCATCACGCAAGGCTTCTATTCGATCCCAACTTAAATACGAATATGAAAAGCAAGCTGCAGCTGATTCTGTTTTGCATGCAAAAGAATCGGAGATCAAGTCGGCAGAACTTAGTCGTCAGACAGCCGAACTGAAAGCCAAGAAAAATCAGCAATATGCATTGTTTGGAGGCTTGTTTGGTGTTTGTGTTTTTGGTGTTTTTATGTACAATCGTTTTAAGGTGACGCAGAAGCAAAAGAACATCATTGAAAAGCAAAAAGTAGAAGTGGAAGAACAGAAAAATCTGGTAGAACAAAAACAGAAGGAGATCCTCGATTCCATTCATTATGCGCGAAGGATACAATTGGCGCAGATTCCTAATGAGCAAATGGTAGAACGTATGCTAAAAAGGTTCAAAAGCAGAGGTTAACAGTATAAACTGTATTCGCCGTTTTACTGCTTACGGAGCTTGAAAGAACGATAATATTGGTATCTTTAAACCAGTGAATCGCCTGCTGTATACACTTTTATTTATCTTTTTCATCATCCTACCGGATCTTGTTTACGCACAGGATCGTGTAGCAGATTCCTTAAGAAATATTTTGAATAATCTACCGCAGAATGAAAGATCCGACTCGACTGCATGTACACTTTTGAAATTGTTGTTCGATGCAGATAATAGTCAGCATCGTAAAATGGAATATTGCGAACAACGTTTGAAAATCGCTAAAAAGGCCTTAAAAGAAAAGAATTTAACCAAAGAACAGTTTAAATTCTTCAAGCGGCAGTGCGCAGGTTCTTATAATTGCTATGCGATCGTTTATCACAATCAGGGGAATATACCAGTAGCTTTGAATTATTACGACACTACATTGCATGTGCTCGAAGAGATAGAGGATCTTCTGGGAATGTCTCACACCTTGACCAACATTGGCATCACTTATTTCAAGCAAAATGACATTCCAAAAGCCCTTGAATACTACGAAAAGAGTTTAAGTATAAGGGAGCAAATTGGGGACAAATTCTCGATCGCTAATTCGCTTAATAACATCGGACTCGTTCACAATGTACAGGGCAATTCAACAAAAGCACTAAGTAGTTTTAACCGAAGTCTACAGTTACGGCAAGAAATTGGAGATAAAAAAGGCTTGGGAGTCGTGTATAATAATATAGGTTTGATCTACCTCGATAAGAAAGAATATGAAAGTGCCTTGGAATATCTTTCAAAGGGGCTTAACTCACATACCGAAAACGGAAACAAACTCGGAATTGCGCAATCTTGTTTTCATTTTGGCAGAGCTTACTTCATGCAGAACAATCTCTCTCGTTCAA
>DAORJH010000238.1:0-4450 GCA_035438925.1 Bacteroidia bacterium
CTGCAATGAATTGGTCTCCTTTTTTAATATCGGCATTGGCTGCGTAGCTCGTACTGTCAATGGCATGCACAACTGCAATATAACGTTCGCTTACAAAGTGCGATCTTTTTAATCTTTTAAGTATAAGAGCACGGTTGTCATCACTCACGGGAATATTAAATTTTGTTCCGTCGGCATGTACCCCCTCAATTGTTTTAATTCCGTTCATGATGATCTCAACCGGAATGCGACTTACCGACTGAACCGGTGCTCCATCCAGTGAAGTGATGTAATCTCCATTTCTTAATCCCATGCTGATAGCGGTGCTGTCTACCATCAAACCATATTTGAGATTTGTGACCGGTAATGTAGTTTTGCCCCAAACGAAAAGGACCATCCAGAAAATTAGGATCCCCAGAATGAAATTCACAATGATCCCGCCCATCATCACAAGCAAACGCTGCCAGGCCGGTTTTGATCTTAGCTCCCAGGGTTGTGGTTCCGTTACAAGTAAAGACTTATCCATTTGTTCATCCACCATTCCTGCGATCTGAACATAACCTCCAAAAGGAAACCAACCCAAACCGTACTCTGTATCTCCAATTTTCTTTTTAAAGAGCGGGAAATTCATCACATTAGCAAAAGGAAAAAGAAAATCAAAGAATAAATAAAACTTATCTACCCTGCACTTGAATTTTTTAGCGAACCAGAAATGTCCGAATTCATGCAAAGTAACTAAAATGGTAAGACTAAGGAATAATTGGGCTATCTTAATGAACATGTGTCGATTTTAAATATGATATTGTGAGTGTTAAAGACTATAAAAATACGCTTATTTGGACCATAATTAAAGTAAAAAAAGCCTAATTATTCCCCGTTTCAAACCAATTCCGAGGCAATGATCCTCGCCTCTTTATCGCAGTTGACGTATTCATCATACGAAGGGGAATTGATGAAACTCACCTTTTCAAGTGTGTTTCCAACGATATCACTCATTTGAAGAAAACCAATTTTGTCTTCAAGGAATGCTTTAACTGCCACTTCATTGGCCGCATTTAGAACACAAGGCATATTTCCTCCTTTTTTAAGGGATTGAAATGCAAGTTTTAAATTAATGAAGGCATCCAGATCTGGTTCTTCAAAACTAAGATTCGGGTAATCAGTAAACGAAAATCGTTTGAATGTGTTTTTTACTCTTAAAGGATAAGAAAAGGCATATTGAATAGGCAATTTCATATCCGGAATTCCCAGTTGTGCTTTTATGCTGCCGTCTTCAAATTGCACTAGACTATGGACGATGCTTTGTGGATGTACAACCACTTCGATCTGTTCGGGTTTTAAGTTGAAAAGCCATTTGGCTTCGATCACCTCTAAACCTTTATTCATCAATGAAGCAGAATCAATTGTGACTTTAGCTCCCATTACCCAATTCGGATGTTTGAGCGCCTGTTCTTTTTTTATTCCGAGCAATTCATTGCGCTTTTTACCTCTGAAAGGTCCACCACTTGCTGTGAGTATTACTTTTTCGATCTTATTTTCCCATTCACCGGCCAAACATTGAAAAATAGCGGAATGCTCACTGTCCACCGGATAAATGTTGACCCCGTTCTCTCTTGCCAGTTTTGTAACCAGATCGCCGGCCACAACAAGGGTTTCTTTGTTTGCGAGTGCAATTTGCTTTTTGTGTTTAATGGCATTCAAAGTGCTTGCCAAACCTGCATAACCCACAATGCTGGCCAGGACAAGATCGATCGTGTCCATTTCAACTATTTGCTCCACTGATCTTAATCCGGCAAACACTTTAATGTCTTTTGGTACCAGGGCTGATTTTACTTGTTGATACTTACTTTCATCGGCAATAACAACTGCATTTGGATTAAATTCCAATGCTTGTTTGATCAATAGTTCGGCATTGGAATTGGCTACCAATACTTCCACCGTAAATTCTTCAGGATTTTCCCTGATCACATCAAGAGCCTGAGTTCCAATACTCCCGGTACATCCCAGGATCGCTATTCTTTTTGCTTCGCTCACTTTATTTTAAAAGGTTGAAGATACTTATAATATTGTTTTTATGCTCAATAACTGATCACATTCGTTCTTAAAGTGAGACAATCCATCAAGACAAAATTGTTTTTGAGCGCACTTAACTCAAGTATTACTTTAAGACATTCATTTGCCATCATGCTTCCTATCATTCCCGGAACTGTTGCCAACACCCCGTTCTCTGAACAATCCGGCACTTCATCTGCACCCGGTGGCTCAGGGAATAGATCTCTAAGGTTCTTGCTTCCCTTATAATTGAAAAGAGCCAACTGCCCCTGAAATCCCAGTATGCTTCCGTACACAAGAGGCTTGCCAAGTTGAACACATGCATCGTTCACGAGGTATCGGGTTTCAAAATTATCACTGCCATCAATGACCAGATCATATTGCTCAAGAATTGCTTTAACATTCTCTTCTTTGATCATTGCATCATGTTCAACTAATTTAACTTCTGGATGAAGAACGCTGATCTTTTCTTTCGCTACTTGCACCTTCTTTTTTCCAACATCATTGTTTCCATATAGAACTTGACGATGCAGATTAGTGATACTAACCGTATCAAAGTCGATCATACCTATTGTTCCGATTCCGGCCGAAGCTAGATAAAGCAGAACCGGACATCCCAGACCTCCACATCCTACAACAGCTACTTTGGCATGACGTATTTTTTCCTGTCCGGCCAAACCAATTTCTGAAAGCATGATCTGCTTGATGTACTTTCTTTTTTCTTCGTTCGTGAGCATAACTGTTTACGAAAAAGCACGGTCCCAGTCCTTCATGACCGGTTCGTAACCTTGTTGTTTAATGATCTCAATGAATTCAGACGGACTTCTGCTGTCATCAATTTCAAATTGTTCGAGTGATTCTTTATCAACGCTATAGCCTCCCGGATTCGTTTTCGATCCTGCACTCATGGAGGTAGCACCTAGTTTAATGACATTGTTTCTGAATATTTCGGTTTCTCGGGTTGAAACGGATATCTCCAGGTCCGGATTGAATAATCGGTAAGCGCAGATCAGTTGAAGTAATTCTTTATCTGAAATGGGATTCTTCACATCATTCACTCCTTCTGCCGGTCTGATCCTTGGAAAGGAAATGGAATATTTACTGCGCCAGAATGTTTTTTGAAGGTAATCAAGATGAAGGGCACAGAAGAAAGAATCGGCACGCCAGTCTTCCAATCCTAACAATACGCCCAGACCAATCTTATGGATCCCACTTCGACCCACTCTTTCCGGGGTATCAAGACGATAATCAAAATTGGATTTTTTGCCTTTTGGGTGGTAGATCTTGTAGTTCTCTTTATGATAGGTTTCCTGATAGATCAAGACAGAATAGACACCGGCTTCATGCAATTTTTTGTATTCTTCTTCTTCCATTGGTTGTACTTCAATGGAAATGTTGGAGAAGATCGGCTTTATCAATTCAATAGCATGTAAAAAATAGGGAACATGTACAGTTGCATTGGCCTCACCTGTGACCAATAGCACATGGTCAAATCCCAATTCCTTGATCGCCTTTGCTTCTTGAAGGATCTCTGCATCACTTAAGGTTTTTCTTTTGATCTTATTATCAAAGCTGTATCCGCAATAGGTGCAAATATTGTTGCATTCATTGCTTAGATACATGGGCGCATACAATTGAATGGTTTTGCCAAATCGTTGTTTGGTGAGCTGCTGACTTTTCAGGGCCATTCTTTCCAGCAAAACAGAAGCAGCCGGAGATATCAATGCCATGAAATCTTCCATATTGAGTTTGCTCTTCAGCAAAGCTTCTTCGGCTTCTTTCAAAGTTTTGGATCGTACTCTGGCTTGAATATCAGAATAGGAGTAAGTGTCAAATATCTCTTTAAAGGTCATTGCTCTGTTTGATTTAACTTAAAAAAGCAGTTAAAGGACTAGTTGAAGTAGCAGCTTTGTTCTGCTGTGCAATTCCTGCTTCGAATGCTTTTCTTCCTGCAACAACAGCATCTTTAAAAGCTTGTGCCATTTTAATTGTATCTTTTGAAGTGGCAATGGCTGTATTTACAAGTACTGCATCAGCACCTAATTCCATCGCAAAGGCTGCATGAGAAGGTAAACCTATACCTGCATCCACTATGACCGGAACTTTACTTTGTTCAATAATGATCTCCAGAAAATCTTTTGTCACCAGACCTTTATTGCTTCCGATCGGCGCGCCTAAAGGCATAACAGCTGAGGTTCCTGCGTCTTCCAGTAATTTGCATAAAACAGGATCAGCATGAATATAGGGAAGAACAACAAATCCCAATTTGGCGAGTTCTTCAGTTGCTTTCAACGTTTCAATTGGATCCGGCATTAAGTAGCGAGGATCCGGGTGTATTTCCAGTTTGACCCAATTTGTTTCCAGCGCTTCTCTTGCCAACTGAGCTGCGAACACAGCTTCTTTTGCATTTCTTGCTCCC
>DAORJH010000239.1:0-4424 GCA_035438925.1 Bacteroidia bacterium
CTGTGATAACTCTTCCAGGTTCGCTGCAAATTTCTCAACAGGAATATTTCCTTCGCCAACCGCATCCGTGAATTTGGTAACGATCATACTGCGCAATTGGTTGGCAACGTCCTCTGTAGTAAAATTCTCATCCGTTCCAGCGATCTCTTTAATGAATTTACCTCCGTCAGTTACCCTGAAAGCAAATGTTCCAAAACTACGTAGTTCAATGAATCCAAAACGCTGATCATTTAATGTGATCGGATTTTTTGTTCCCCATTTCTGATCAATGAATTGTTTGGTACTTACGAAGTAAATATCGGCTTTGAAAGGACTATTGAATCCATACTTCCAACCTTTTAAGGTAGAAAGGATAGGCATGTTTTGAGTCTGAAGTGTGTGCATTCCCGGCTGAAAAACATCCGCTATTTTTCCTTCATTCATGAAGACGGCCACCTGACTTTCGCGAACGGTGAGTTTCGCACCCATTTTTATTTCATTCTGGTAACGCGGAAATTTCCAGATGATCGTATCATTCGAATTATCGATCCATTCAATGATGTCGATGAATTCATTTTTCAGTTTATCAAATAATCCCATGCTGTTTAATTTAAAGTAAATCTACAATTCTGCTTTTTTAACTGCAAGAATTAAAGGCCATTTAAGACCTTATTAATAATTTTTAAGGATTCACTAAGATCCTCGTCGCTTATGGTTAGAGGTGGGGCAATTCGCATCGCTGAGGAACAGAACAAGAACCAATCGCTGATCACTCCATTTTGAATACAGGCTTTGATCACTTTATGGCAGGTCTCTTCATTTTCGAACTCAATGGCACCTAGCGCTCCAACAATTCTTAATTCCTTTATAAGCGGGTGCTTGAGTTCCTGTTTGATCTTGCCTTCTATCCAAATGGCTCTTTCAGCCAATTTATCTCTCAGAATCACTTGAAGAGTGGCCAATGCCGCTGCTACACAAACTGCATTTCCACCGAAGGTATTGATATGTCCAAGCACCGGATCACTCGTGAATGCATTCATCTTTTCCGTTGAAGATACAAATGCACCAATGGGCATTCCTCCACCCATCCCTTTTGCGATTAGCAGTATATCCGGAATCACATCATATTTCTGAAAGGCAAAAAGCGAACCGGTTCTTCCGAAACCACTTTGGATCTCATCAAAAACGAGTAACACCCCTTGCTCATCACATTTTTTTCGCAATGCTTTTAAAAATTCAGTCATAGCTGCTCTTACACCTGCTTCCCCTTGTATCGGTTCAATAAAAACAGCTGCTGTATCCGAAGTAATTTCATTTATATCATTCAGATCATTGAATGAAATTATTTTTGTACCGGGCAGCAAGGGGCGAAAACTGTTCTTAAAGAATTCATCGCCCATGATGCTCAAAGAGCCCTGTGTACTTCCATGATAGGCATTCTTAAAAGCAATGATCTCAGAACGACCTGTGATTCTCTTTGCCAGTTTCATGGCCCCTTCTGTGGCTTCACTGCCTCCACTGGTAAAGTAAACAGATGAAAGTTGGTCGGGAAGAACACTTGCAAGAGCAGTAGCGTATTTCACCTGAGGACTTTGATCGAATTCACCGAACACCATCAAATGCATGAATTTTTCGCTTTGCAATTGAATAGCCTTTACTACATCGGGGTGACAATGGCCAATACTACTAACAGAAATGCCACTGATCAGGTCAAAATATTTTTTTCCTTTTACATCAGTAAGAATGCATCCTTTCGCACTTTCAATATTCATGTCCACGCCCAAAAAAGGCAGTTCACTAGTTTGCGCAACATGTTTTAAAAACAATTGTCGTTGATCCATGACTAAACATTTTCGAGGATCATGAATATTTCACGACCCTGACGCGGGGCAATGGAATTATAACAAAGTTCAAACTTTTTTACTTTAAAAAGACCGGAAAAATATTTTTCGTATTCTTCTTTTGTCCCACCAAATGGTGGTGAAACCTCGAAACTACAGTCGAATAAAACTCCGATCAGTTTGCCCCCCGGCTTCAACAATTCCTTCATTTTCACAAAATAATTCTTACGCAAAGAAGGGTCGAGTGCGCAGAAGAAAGTTTGCTCAACGATAATATCATATTGACGTTCGGAGGGAGATAAATCAAAAAAATTAGCTTTGATCAGGTTCTTCCGATCTAATTTCGGGCATCGTTTAGCAAGATTATCCAAGGGTGCCTGAGCAAGATCACAAACGAAAACATTCTGAAATCCGTGTTCAACCAAATACTCAGCCTCATACGCATTTCCTGCCCCAGGAATTAGAATAGCACAAGACTTGATCTTAAGCTGATCAAAATACTCTTTTAATGGATTGGCAACAGTACCAATATCCCATCCTGTTTGCTTTTGCAAATAACGGTTACTCCAGTATTTTTCATTCAACTGCTCAATCATGATTCAACAACTTTTAAACGGATACTTTCCACGCTTTGTCTGTTTCTTTTGAGTATAGTGATCTCATAACCATCCTTGATCCGTTTATCATTAACGGCTGGAATTCGTCCAAAAATAAAATTGATGTATCCTGAAACAGTTTCGTAATGCGAGTCTTCAGGAAGTGCGATGGGAAGCGCCTCGTTCACGTCGGTGATAGGTGACTGAGCATTGACAATAAACTCGGTATCGCTCTTCATTTCTACATTCGGTTTTTCTTCATCATGCTCATCCTGGATCTCGCCGACTAACTCCTCAATAATATCCTCCATTGTAATGATACCTGCTGTTGCGCCAAATTCATTTGTTACGATGGCCATCTGAATGTGATGCTTCTGAAAGTCCCTTAAAAGTTCGTTGATCTTCATGCTTTCCGGCACAAAGTGAACAGGACGCATAATGTCTTTCAAAGAACGGAAGCTATTATTGATCAGCGTTTTTAAAAGATCTTTCGTGTGAATGATACCAACGACGTGATCAATATCACCAAGAAAGATTGGGATACGCGAAAATCCTTCTTCAATGATCAGCTTGGTCACTTCATTTCTTCCCAGCTCCACATCAATAGCTACCACACGATTTTGTGGCACCATGATCTGCTTCACGATACGGTCATCAAAATCGAATACATTCTGTATTAATTCATTCTCGCTGGGTTTGATTGCACCACCCTCTTCACTTTCCGTGAGTATTAACCTGAGTTCTTCTTCTGTATGAACTTCTTCGTTTACGGATTTAATTCCAAAAATACGCAGAACTAAGTTGGAAGTTTTATTAAGAAACCAAATAAAAGGACTGAATACAAAGTAGAAGATTCGCATTGGCCATGCAATGATCAATACGGCCTGAAGGCTAAATTTTATTCCTATCATTTTGGGGATCTGCTCACCAATGGTTACGTGAAAAAATGTTAGTAGCGTTAAAGCGATCGGCAAAGAGATACTGTGGAGTGCGATTCCATGTGGGGTCCATCCAAAGCTTAAGAAAGCGTGTTCGACAATCTGAGAAATTACTGTTTCTCCAACGGCTCCCAATGCAAGCGAGGCAAGTGTGATCCCAAGTTGACAGGCGGAAAGATAGGAGTCCAAGTGTTCAATCAAGTATTTACTCAGCCTGGCTCTTTTACTTCCTTTCTGAATCTTGATGTCAAGCTGGGATCCTCTAACTTTTACCAAAGCAAATTCAGCGGCTACAAAAAAACCATTGAGCAGCACTAATAGAAAGGTAATAAATAATTCGTTGATCATAAATAGCAGAGATTAGAATAGAGAAATCAAGGGCGAATCTTTTTGATCTGCTCTTCTTTCAGCACTATTATTTCCTTTAGTAATCCAATCTCATCCTGAAGCTGCCCTTCGTTCTTCACAGTATCATCTCCTGTCCACAGTTTATTGATGTAATAAGGTTTTTCATTATAATTGATCTCAGATTCTTTACCTCTGAAGAAACTGTACAAGGGAACACGAAGTGCTTTCGAGATAAGTTCAAGATTCCTTAATTCAAGTGTTTTATTATTGAGGGCCTGAGTCAGCTCATCCTCATTCATGTTTAGGTAGTCGGCCAGTTGGGTAAAAGTGTATTTTTCTTTAGCCAGTATCTCTACTAATTGTGATTTAATGTCCATTTGAAATAATAAACAAATTTACAATAGTTTACGAGTTTTAGAGGTTTCTTATAAAGAAATTAAGCATTTTTTAAGGAAGAAAGTGCACATGCAGTAGATCAAGGGGAAAAAAGAGCATATCTACCCTATTAAAAAGCAATGAATTAGGTCAAATAAAAAATTACCTTACTTAGCGTTTTTTCTTTAAATTTGCATTCCTATTTTTGAGGAGGTGCCTTAGAGTCCCAATATTTCGCCTCGGCGGATCGGGAGAAAGGAACAGTTAAAACTGTTTAAGGCATTTGAAATACTGGAGTGGTGCCTGAGAGGCCGAAAAGGACAGTTTGCTAAACAGTCGTACGCTTT
>DAORJH010000240.1:0-4408 GCA_035438925.1 Bacteroidia bacterium
AATGTTTTCAATCTTGATGTGATCACAGCTTTTTGTAAAAAACATGATCTCTGGCTGATGGAAGATTGCTGCGATGCGCTAGGTGCAAAATACAAGGGAAAGCATGTTGGGACTTTCGGAGATATTGCCACATTGAGTTTTTATCCTGCTCACCACATTACCATGGGTGAAGGCGGAGCTGTCTTTACATCCAATGCTAAGTTCAAGAAGATCATGGAGTCATTCCGTGACTGGGGCCGTGATTGCTGGTGTGAACCAGGTAAGGACAATACATGTGGACTTCGCTTCTGTCAACAATTAGGCGATCTTCCAATGGGATATGATCATAAGTACATTTATTCTCGTCAGGGATTTAATTTAAAGATCACGGATATGCAAGCGGCTCTCGGACTTGCGCAATTAGAAAAGCTCGATGAATTTGTTAAGATCCGTAAACGTAATTATGAATTACTGAAGAAAGGTTTGGCAAAACACAGCAACAAACTCATTCTTCCTGAAGCAACCGAAGGCGCCGAGCCTTCCTGGTTTGGGTTTTTGATCACTGTTAAGAAGAATGCCGGAATAAGCAGGAATGATCTTGTTGATCAATTGACCTCCAGAAAGATCGGGACAAGACTTTTATTTGCCGGTGATCTTAGAAAGCAACCGTACTTTAAATCCTATAATTACAGGGTAGTGGGCGACCTTCAGAATACGGAGATCATTGTAACAGATACCTTTTGGATTGGAGTTACACCAATGCTAAGCGAGGAAATGATCGCGTATATCTGCAAGTCATTTGATGAGATATTGAAATAAGGTTCATTCTTAATTGCCGAATTCTGTTTGCTTTTTCAGGAAGTATTTCAGGAAACGAGTACTATCGGGAGCAAGTTCAGCTGCCGATTTAAGATCTTCAAGTCCTTTTTTAGTATTCCCAATTCCTATAAGTATTTGTCCTCTCTTGAAATAGAGAGCTGCATTACCTGGAATTCTGTTTTGTACCGAATCAAGCTTGGAGCCTTCTTTTAATAGCCACTTATCAATTACATTTTTAGTCAGATCCTGTGGTACATCATTTGCGCAGCAATCCAGCAATACCAATAGGTCATTCAGTGCCTCGTTATTCTTTTCCATTGAGGCATAGGTATTACAGCGATTCAGGTAATAAGCCGGATTAAAGACAGATTTATCGATCACAGTATTAAAATCCCGAATTGCTTCCTGAAACTTTCCTAAGTTATAAAAGGCTATGCCTCTGTTGTTATAGACCTCGTATTTGTTCGAGCGAATACTGATCGATCTGGTATAGTAGTCAATTGCTAAAGAGTAGTTGCCTTGTGTCGAAAGCATTTCTGCCATTTGCATCTGGAAAAAATAATGATCCGGACTCTCCTTAACTGCTGTTTGAAGAAATGCATTCTTGTTCCTGTAAACTTCCATTCTGCTAAATGTTTTTGAAGAAAGCAGCAGAAATAATATGCTTATAAGAACAAGACTTCTATTCGACCTGTAATTGAATTTAAGATGAGATAAAAATAACACGATGCCTGCCATTGGTAAATAGGCTCTGTGTTCATATTGCTCTTTTGCTGTATGTACCGCATTGAACCACACGGGCAGACTCATCATTACCAGAAAGAGGAAAAGTCCGGTGACAGCTTCTTTTTTATTCTTCACGCCGGGAAAAAGTGTGAAAATAGATAGAACAAGGACGGAAAGAACACCCGGCCACAGAGAAGTGTTTTTGATTGTTGGGAAAACGGAAAGTTGAGTTGTAAGACAAATCTTTCCAAGGTAAAGAGTAAGTCCCTGTATTGTTAGAATTAATGATTGGAAAAAACTTTCACCGGATGGAATGGCATGGTCGACTATTTTCCATCGTAAAATGTACCATGCAATACTCATTGAGAGCCAGCTCAATGAAAACAAAGCTGAAAATTTAGAACCCTTATTGTACAGAAAATAAACACACAAGAACAGAACAAGAAGCATCATGGCTGTTTCCTTTGTACTTAGAGCAAAAAGAAAGGTTAAAAAATGCAGGATGATTTGAAATGGCTTTCGCTGATCCAGATATCTTTTCAGAAATAGAAGAGAACCAATTGAGAAAATAAAAAGTAAAGTGTCGTTCCTTCCCGGTACCCAAGCCACGGCATGTAAATGAATGGGGTGCACAGAAAATAACACGGACAATAATAGGGCAGCAATTCTTTCTGTTCCGAATGCAAGTAAAAAACGAAACAATAGGAAAACAGAGAATAGATGCAAAAGGAGGTTGCTTAGATGGAATAAAAATGGATCTAGTCCTCCTATTTTAAAATCAAAAATAATGGTCAGAAGTAAGAAGGGTCTGTAATAAAGTCCCGCAAGTGGGGTGGTGAACGCTTGCTTTAAACTTTCACTGCTGTTCAAGAACGGAGCATTCGAAACGATCATCCACTGTTCATCGAGGCTCGTAAATTGAAAGAAAAGACTTTTAAAATAGAGCAGTATAGCTGGTAAAAGTAAGGTTAGGTAAACAACTGTTTTACTTTTGAAGGTATTCTCAGATAGATTTCCTGATTTCATATTAAAACATTGTGCCTGTTCCGTATAGTAATCCCATCGCATTAATTCCAAAGGAGAAGCTTCCTCCAAAGTACATGACGAAATTCTCGCCTCGTACCAATCTTAGTCTGCCTGCAATAACCGGTACCAGTCTGAAAACATTATTTCTGTCAACGATGCAACTCGCCAAGGGACCCATTTCCAAATCCAATTTTGTTTTCTGATCAATGCTCACTTTAAAAATGCGCATTTCTAATCCTGCGCCGAAGGTAGGATTCGCTTTTTTGTAGACCAATTGTCCGTCTACCAGAAATTGTTTTGTTTCAGTAGGCAGATTGAAGAAAAACGGAAATCGAAGAAATTTTTTAGGTCTTAATTCTGTAAAGAATAAGAGGGCAGAAGTAGGTATAACAAGTGAGGTTTGATTTTGGATCGTAGTGATTTGTTTATCCGGAATGAATAAAATTGTATTTCCAAAACTGATCTCGAATAATGGATCTTTTATTTTAAGAGAATCACTTGTTTGTGCAGAGAAAATTGAAACGAATGCAGTAAGTGTAATTATTGTGATTTTCAGACGGGAATTCAGACTCATTGAGTTTCCCATCAGAATTTCACACTTAATCCAAGAGTCAGCCAGGTCATGCCATAACCGATCTCACCATAAACTGCCAGATTTTCTGTAAAATAATACCTGCCACCTCCAAAAACAGAAAGGCTTGGACGAACGCTTGCTTCATTTAACTGGTAGTTGTTTGCATCTACACCTAAATTATTGGTGTCATACCTGTACTTTGATGCACGTACCCCTATAGCAGTACCAAAGTACACTTCTCCTTTATCTATTACCAGATCATCTAGATGATAAGCTCCACGTAAAGCGAAATGAGTATAAGTCCAATTGTGTTTATAATAATACTCGTTGTTATATGAATTGAAATAATTGACTTGATAAGAGGCTTTTTGATATCCGAAGTAAGCTCCAACTCCAATGTATCCCGGACCAATCTTTTGTGGCAAAGCCTGCTCATAACTTATGCTAATGGCCGGAGTTTGCCTGAATTGATAAACACCGGAATGCGTATATCGGTAATGTCTTCCTCCAAAATATCCAACTCCAATGTTGACGATCTTAGAGTTTTCATTAAAACACTTTTCATTCGACGAGCCTGATCTATTTTTATTTGTTTGCGCTCTATCTTTTATCGCTAAGAGAAATAACAGGGCGAGTAATAAGCTAACTTTCTTCATAATGAATTGCTTTAAAATAACTGTCATCAAAATAAAGAGAAATGTAAACTAGATGAGTGAGGGAATAGAATTGATATGAACAGACAAAGGTTGGAAATCTCTTAAAGTAACTCTTTAAGCATCCACACCGAGCAGGAAGTGTGTCCGGATTCTCCTAAAGGACGATCTAGCCTAACAAAACCGGCATCTTCATACATTTTTAAAGCAGAGCTGAACTCGGGGAAACATTCCAGGTAGACAGCGTGATATCGATTATCCCTTGCCCAATCCATTGATCTTGTGAAAAGTTGTTTGCCTAAACCAGTGCCCCTTGCTTCTTTCTTTAAATACAATTTGACCAATTCAGCGCAATTTGATGGCAAGCCTTTTGTCGGATAGATCCCACAGGCCCCCATCAATTCATTATTCACTATAGCTACAAAAAGGACTGCATTTTTATTTTCAAAATCTTCAAATAATTGATCGGTCGCAGGATCATCGTACACAGTTCCGGTTTTGGGCACATTGAATTCATCAAAGACAGCTCGTATCAGAGATGCCAAGGAGGGATTATCTTCTTTTTGAATTTTTCTGATCACCATAGAATTTAAATCAGATCTTTTGTTCATAAAAATAAGCCGTATCATCC
>DAORJH010000241.1:0-4404 GCA_035438925.1 Bacteroidia bacterium
TGGCCTCTGAGTGGCATCACCAATGTGAATTATATTTTATGTGGAGATAATAGTCTGAAAACCGTAGCTCCCAGCCCTACCGCCAGCAGCATGTCCTACAATTACGACCCCAATGATCCTTCACCAACAATTGGAGGCGCAACACTAAAACCAACACTAAAACAAGGTCCGTGGAGACAGGACACTGCGGTTGAGAACAGAAATGACATTCTGGTATTTTCCACAGAAACATTGGCAAATGATGTTGTCATGAAAGGAAAAGCAAAAGTAACACTTCGGGTTTCCTCCAATAGAAAAGATACCGACTTTGATGTGCGTCTGTGTGATGTAGAGCCGGGAGGAAGATCGATGTTATTGCAAACAGGAGTGGTGAGAATGAGATTCAGAAATGGCTATGCACCCGGTGATACTCTGAATATGAGTCCGGGTACTGCCTATACTGCAACAATTGAACTCGCTTCTACATGTAACACTTTCAAAGCTGGACATAAGATCAGGCTTAGCGTATCCTCTTCCAATTACCCACAGTACAATCGCAATATGAATACCGGAGGAGCCATGTATCCGGGTCCGAGTACAAATACCCTTGTTAATCCTGTTATCTCTAGTAATACTGTTTTCGTAGACGCAGCAAATCAATCTTTTATTACATTGCCAATTGAAAATCCGGTTGGAATGAGAGAGATTGAGCCAAATGAGCTTGGCGTCAATATTTATCCGAATCCCACTAAGGATGTTTTGTGTTTTGATTTCAGTAAAAAAGAAAACACTCAGACTGAAATTCTTGACTTAAACGGAAGAATTCTTATCAGTAAAGAGATACTAGCGCATGAGAATTCTATCTCGCTAAAAAGCTTGAACAATGGGATATATTTCATCAGGTTCACGAACAAAAATGGGATTAGCATTAAAAAGATCCTTGTAGAGAAATAGAACAGGGAAATTCAGGTAGTAACTTCAATTAATAATGCAAAGAAGAGAAAAAAGCAGAGCACATTCTTCCAAAAAATACGCTTCTTGGATCTTTATTCATTTCTTTCATATTTAAACCATTTTTGTTAAAAACTTCCCTTATCATCATCTACCCGAATACATCTAAAACAATACTTTAGAGTATTCATTATGCAAAGAACAACTTCCTCCTTTTTTATTCTTATTTCCGTATTTTTTTTCTGGGGCTTTGTTGCTGCCAGCAATGATATACTCATCCCGGTTTTCAAAGAAAAACTGAATCTTGAACAATGGCAGGGACAAATGATCTCCTTTGCATTCTATGTTGCCTATACAGTAGGTTCAGTTATCTACGTTTTGCTTTCGAAAGCCTACGGTGGCGATATTCTCAATAAGATCGGATATAAAAACGGGATCGCATTGGGCTTAGTGCTCTCTGCCATTGGAACTTTATTGTTCTATCCGGCTGCACAACTTGTTTCCTTTCCCCTCATGATAAGCGGACTGTTTATCGTTGGTCTTGGGTTTTCCCTTCAGCAAACTGCTGCTAATCCACTCACCATTACCATTGGCGATCCAAAAAAAGGTTCACAACGATTGAGTCTGGCAGGCGGAGTCAACAATGTTGGAACAACGATAGGTCCCTTACTCGTCAGCTTTGCTATTTTTGGTTCCATTTCTTCAGGCGCGAAATTAGAGAGCATTGATGCAGTGAAAATACCCTATCTCATTTTAGGCGCCGCATTCCTGATCGTCGCCTTGCTTTTCAAATTCTCTTCTCTGCCAAATCAACTAGTTCATGAAGAAGACAAGACAGAAAAAAATTCAGATAAAAAAAGTGTTTTCTCATTTTCTCAGCTGACAATGGGAATGGTCGCCATTTTTCTTTATGTTGGAGTTGAAGTTTCTACTGCCTCCAACCTTCCTGAATTCATGAAACAACATTTGAATATTGGCACAGATGGCGTTGCTCCGTACGTTTCTTTGTTCTGGGCTAGTTTAATGATAGGAAGATGGACAGGAGCTGTGGAAGCATTCAATGTAAAAATGAATATTCAAAAGATGCTTCGCTTTTTGATGCCCTACCTTGCTTTCGGTGTTTTTCTTCTTGCCAACAAAATCGCGAACAAAGATCTGACTCCCTTTTACCTTTATGTTTTTGTCATCGTTGTGCTGATTATCGGTGATGTGATGAGCAAGGGTAATCCAGCAAGACAGCTTCTCATCTTTTCATTACTTGGAATAACAGCTTTAATGATCGGTATGCTAAGCAGTGGAATGATCAGCGTCTACGCTTTCATCAGTGTAGGTTTATTTTGTTCCACACTCTGGCCCTGCATCTTCACTTTGGCTATTGCAGGATTAGGAAAATTCACCAATCAGGGATCCAGCTATCTTATTATGATGATCATGGGTGGTGGTTTTATCAGTTTACTCCAAGGCTGGCTCGCAGGTGATGATCTATTGGGTATTCAATGGAGTTATTTGGTAGGGGTTGGGTGTTTTGCCTACCTCGCATTTTACGGTTGGAAAGCGGCGAAGATCCTCAAGGAACAGGGAATTGATTATGACAAAAGGGAAGTAGGTCATTGATCAATTAAACATTAATAGAAAAATAATTCTCTATTTGAGATCCTACTGTTCACATTAATAATCAATGAAAGACAAAGAAAATAAAAGCGAAGAACAATACATTGAGATCATTCAGCGACTAACGAAAACTGTTGTGATCTTATTGCTGATCATTGTTGCATTGATCGCCTTGAATATCTATGACCTTCGTTCAACTAAAGTAGAAAAAGCAAAACCGAATTTATCTCTCACGAAAGACAGCTCAAAAAAGGAAATGACTGCATTGTCAGAAACCATGCCCGATCCCTCTTTGATACGAAATGAAAGCAATGCCGATCTCATTTGCTATGGAAGAGATCTCATTGAAAGAACATCGGAATTTCTTGGCCCGAAAGGCAGTGTTGCACAGATCAGTAACGGGATGAATTGCCAAAACTGTCATTTAGAAGGCGGGAGAAAGCCCTATGGCAATAATTACCTCTCTGTTGCAGCCACTTATCCTAAATTCAGAGAAAGATCCGGAACAAACGAAGATATTTACAAAAGAGTGAGTGATTGTTTTGAAAGAAGTCTGAATGGCACTTCACTCGACACAAACAGCAGAGAAATGAAAGCAATCAAAGCCTATATTCTATGGATCGGAAAAGATCAGCCCAAAGGAAAAAGATCAAAAACAAGCGGAATTATGGATCTTGCTTTTCTTGACAGAGCAGCCGAGCCAGACAAAGGAAAAACCATTTATGATCTGAAATGCGTTTCCTGTCACGGAAAGAACGGAGAAGGAAAAATGCATCCTTCCGGGAATTCATTTTTGTATCCTCCACTCTGGGGAGATCACTCCTATAATCACGGTGCGGGATTGTATCGCCTCTCTCGCTTCGCCGGATACATCAAATACAATATGCCACAAGGTGCAAATTATGAAAGACCACAATTAAGTGATGAAGAAGCATGGGACATTGCTGCTTTTGTGAATTCTCAAAAACGTCCTGCGAAAGACTTAAGCAAAGACTGGCCAATGAAAGAAACTAAACCTATAGATCATCCTTTTGGCCCCTATGCCGATCGCTTCAGTGAGAAGCAACACAAGTATGGACCATTTGAAGCGATCGCTTTTGAAAAGAAAAAACAAAAAACAAAAAGTTAAAATAAATATAATGCAAATCTTAACACAACCCTGGCCCTGGTATGTATCAGGCCCCTTGATCGGTCTCATGGTACCACTCTTGTTGCTGCTCGGAAATAAATCATTTGGGATTTCTTCTTCATTGCGTCACATGTGTGCAGCCTGCATGCCCGCTAAAATTAAATTCTTTCAATATGACTGGAAGTCGGAGATCTGGAATTTAGTGTTTGTATTGGGCGTTGTTATTGGTGCCTTTCTTGCCGGTTTTGTTTTCGCAAATCCGGAACCTGTTGCCATTACACAGGAAGCAGCTGCTACTTTGATAGGCATTGGAGTTACCGATATGTCTGGACTTGCCCCTAATGACATCTTCAACTTCTCCTCACTTCTCACTGTAAAAGGATTTATCATGATGGTGATAGGTGGATTTTTAGTCGGTTTCGGAACACGTTACGCGAATGGATGCACATCCGGACACTCGATCATGGGAATTTCCAATTTGCAGTTATCGTCATTGATAGCCACCTGCTGTTTCTTTGCAGGAGGTTTGATCATGACCTGGCTAATACTTCCAACCCTAATGAAACTTTAATTGTCATTATGAAAAACTTAAAATACTTATTCTGCGGCCTGATTTTTGGTGTGATCCTTGTGAAAGCGGAAGTTGTATCCTGGTATCGTATTCAGGAAATGTTTCGCTTTCAGGCTTTCCACATGTATGGTATCATCGGATCTGCCATAGCGATCGGAATGAT
>DAORJH010000242.1:0-4402 GCA_035438925.1 Bacteroidia bacterium
ATTGTCTCAGTTGCTTTTATTAAAAATAGGTTCCGGACTTTTGATTCTGGTTGCCTTATTGTATAATATAAATGTTTTTCGGATAATTTCCTATCCCGTAATAAAAAAGAATCACCATGAATGAATTTGAAGACGCAAACAAAGTAGAGCTTGAGGCTTACGGTGCATTGCGAACCGTTATAGATCCTGAGCTTGCTGTTAATATTATTGATCTTGGTTTGATATACGAGATTTCTTATTCAGTAACAGAAGGTATTCATATACTTATGACACTCTCAAGTAAAGGTTGCCCAATGGGGGATGTGATCATGGATGCTATGCGAACTGTATTGACTGAAAGGATTCCGGGCGTGAAAGTGAATATCGAATTGACATGGGTGCCGGCTTGGACCACAGATCGTGTTACAGCTAATGGGAAAAAGGAATTAGGTTTAATTTAAAAGAGATATATGTTATCAAAATCATGCGAATACGGGTTAAGAGCATTACTTCATGTTTCACTTAATAGTTCAGAAGAAAAGAAGATCGGTATAAAGGAAGTTGCTGAAAATCTAGAATTGCCTTCTGCCTATCTGAGTAAAATTCTTCAGAATCTGGTGCGACATAATATTCTGCAGTCCACAAAAGGTCCGAATGGAGGTTTTTATCTCAATGAAAAGTCCATGAATACACCGGTGATACGAGTGGTGGAGGTGATCGACGGACTGGATTTCTTTCACAAGTGTGGAATGGGCTTGAAAAAGTGTTCCGGTAACAAACCTTGTCCTATCCATCATCAATTCATGCCCTACAGAACTAAATTAAAGCAATTGCTCGAAGAGAAAACGATAGGAGACTTGTCAATTGTCATAGAAAAAGGAAAAGCTTTTATTAATAATTAGGTCTAAATGGATTTACTGAAAATGTGACCGATTTTATGAAAATAATTTCTTTCTGATAAAATTAATAAACCTATATTTAAAAAGTAAAAAAATATAAATATGAAGATATTATTTAGTATTCCAGCATTCATGTTATTGATCCTGGTTTCCTGTTCAAGCCACAATGAAGAAGTAAAGGTAATTACAACAGAAAAACAAGTGGACACAACAAGTATGTATTTTGGAGATAGTATTAGTGTTGACGGAGCCATTGCGGCGGATCAGC
This sequence comes from Bacteroidia bacterium, assembly GCA_035438925.1. Lineage (GTDB taxonomy): Bacteria > Bacteroidota > Bacteroidia > B-17B0 > Aurantibacillaceae > Aurantibacillus. The sequence goes on from DAORJH010000242.1 coordinate 1,147, forward strand.
TGGCGGCAAAACTTTCCGGTAAAGATTCTATTCAGGTCAAATTAAGCGGAACGATTGATGAAGTTTGTCAGAAAAAAGGGTGTTGGATGAATATGAATATCGGAAACGGAGAAATGATGCGTGTTCGATTCAAGGATTATGCTTTTTTTGTACCGAAAGATGCTGCAGGGAAGTCTGTTTTTATAGAAGGCTATGCATACACAGATACAACTTCAGTTGCTGAATTGAAACATTACGCTGAGGATGCCGGAAAAACAAAAGAAGAGATCAGTAAGATCACAAAACCTGAAGTAAGTATTTCCTTTGAAGCGAATGGCGTTCTCATTAAAAAATAGCATTCAACTAGCATCGCTGTTAACCGTTTTTGTTTTACTTTTTGCTTGTAGTCAAAAAGAAGAAAAAAAGGAAACGGTTGAAGTAAATGACACTGCCTCCTGTTCAGTGAAGCCGGTAAATCCCAATGGGGATAGCGAATTGGCTTTGCTTATGCGTTCCATGCGCGACACAGCTTCCAGCTTTAAGGAAATGATAGAAGCGGGCAAAGTTCCTGCCAGATTCCCTGAGTTATTCTTGAAGATCCACTCTGCAAAGCCAACTGATAATGAAACCAAAAAACCTTCTTTTGATGGATTTGCCGATGGGTATTTGAATGCTCTAAAAGAACTCTCGCATTCCAATCAAACGAATGTCAAGTCAAATTACAACTCGTTGGTACAGGCATGTGAAAATTGTCATTCGGAACATTGTCCGGGACCATTAAGCGCCATTCGCAAGTTAAAATTACCCTAATAGATTACTGGAACAGGTATCTTAATCCAAAAAACGCTTTAATACCTTGAACAGGTGCGTAATTGTAACCTGCATCAAAAGTATAGCCATTGGGATTATTTACAGGATCATTCACTTTCTTGTCAAATGGGTCCTGTGGTCGCATTATTGGATTTTGTGGCAAGAAGTTAAGCAGGTTTTTAACTCCACCATACAGTTCGAAATTATTGGGAAGCTTTTTAGTCAATTGAAGATTCACTAAATAGAACCAGGGTGAATGAGATGGACGATAATCATTAGGAAGAACAGGTAATAACATAGGACTATTGATGTTTGCAGATAGATCAAAGCTTAATTTTATTTTAGGAATTGAATAACCTATTAGAACATTAGCAGTAAAAGGAGGAGTGTGTACTTGTTCTTTTTTAACAGAATGATTTAAGCTGTCCTTTGTCATCTGATAAACATCCATTAATGTAAATCCTAAACAAAATTTAAAATTACTGTTGAGGTTTATGTCTGAATTGAAGCCAATTCCCTTGTTGATGGCGTAGCCCTTCAAATTGTCGAAGATCACTTTATTTGGGTCTGTAAAATAATCAGCAACTATCTTGTTAGCATAGTAAGTATAGAAGAAGTTAAGATCGATATTGCCGCAAACATGATCGTTTGTGAATGTTTTATTGTAATTCAGACTTGTATTCCACGATTGTTCCGGCTTTAGTTTGTTTGCGATCACAACTTTTCTGGCCCCATTAAAAGCTGCGTGGTCTTCAGAGAACAAGTTCACTACCCGATATCCATTTCCGACACTCCATCTGAAAATATTTTTTTGATCAGGCGACCATTTGTAATTGAATCTCGGTGAAAAAATATTTCCATGATGGGTATTGTAATCATATCGGATACCGGCTAAAACAGTGTGTTTTTGATTTAATCTCGTTTCGTTCTGAATAAATATTCCGGGTAACAACGTTTTTGACGGGAGATTTTTCCGGGAGATTGTATCTTCAGAACTTGTAACCAGGGTATTGTCGTCATAATAGGTAGATCGGATCGCAGTACCAATCATTAGATTATTATTAGAGGTTATTTGTTTATCCCATACAAGTTGACCAAATGCTATTTTTTGATCAGCAATGTAATAAGTGTTGCCATAAGCCGAATTTTGATCATGAGAATTGAAAGAATAGTAGAAAATGACTTTCTCTTTGATCGGTAATTGATAATTGCCAATTAGTTCAATTCTTGAAGTGTAAATGCTTTCCCCATAGATACTGTCGCCTCCTCTGAATTTACGATCCCAATTCATTTCACCTCCGAATCTGTCTTCATGCATATATCGTATTCCGATATTGGCGATCCTGTTTTCTTTTCTGGAAAAGGTCCATTTGTTGAAAAGGGAAATTCGGTTCTGTAGGGTCATGTCTGTGAAATTATCTTTATTAACGTCGTAACGCTTATTGAAATTGTAATAATTCAAACTAAGCAGTGAAGATGCTTTATCTTTAATATTGAATTTCACTCCCATGTCTGTGTTGTATTCATTGTACGAAGTTCCCATTACATCAAAATTGAAACGTGGTGCTGCGTACGCGTTTTTTGTAATGATATTTATCAAACCTCCAACAGCTTCACTTCCGTATAAGGTAGATGCAGGACCTTTCTGAATTTCAACGCGACCAATCATTGAATTGGGAATACCCATTAAACCATATACTGTAGAAAGAGCTGATACAATTGGCATACCATCTATCAATACCATTGTGTAAGGACCTTCCATCCCATTTATGTGGATGTCACCGGTACTACATACATTGCATTGAAGTTGTGGCCGGACTCCATTCACCATAGAAAGTGATTCAAAGATGTTTGGCGAAGGGTTCCTTTGAAATAATTTGGGAGTGATCACTTCTATATTAACTGCGCTGGCAGTCTTGTCGACTTCTCTTAAATTACCACTTATTACAACTTCACTCAGGTTATTCTCTTCCGTTTTTAGATGAAAGTCCAGAGAAAGTTGCTGATTCGGTTCAATTACAATTTGTTTCTTTTGAGTTTTGTATCCAATAGCATTTATCTGAAGGGTATGAATACCCGGAGGAATATTTTCAATATGATACAAGCCTTCCGAGCTTTCGGCCGCTTTATTGATACCAGGAATTCCTATGATCGCATAATCAACATTTTTTCCTTCGCACATTACTTTTCCCTTTATACTGCAAGTTGGGGATGTTTGTGAAAAACCACTCATCAAAACAAAAAAGTTCAGTAGAATTAATGCATGGGTTTTCATAAACTCGTATTAGCAATTTCTTCAGACAAATGTATTGCTCATCAAATAATTCCGAAATACCTATTTTGTGGTACTTTATAAGACGAAGTGTTTATGATATTGGTCAGTATGCTTATTTAAGCATAACGAATTGAATTTTGTTTAAAGAAATTATTTACTTTTATTCAAAATTAAATGATGTCAGATTATCTC
>DAORJH010000243.1:0-4381 GCA_035438925.1 Bacteroidia bacterium
CAGCTTGAACAACACCTGATGATCAGCAACGAGATCTGCTTTTTCCGCCTGCATTTCTTTCACCGTGAATTTTCCTTTTTTCATCAGAACACTTCCACTTTCTGTTGTTTTTGCCTCGAAGCTGTATTCACCCGGAAGTATTCGGCCTAAATTGAGTTTGTATAGTTTTTCACTTTTACTGAAAGTATAATTGAATTGTTTGTTTTGTTCGTTCACAAGGGATAAACTTACTTCCGGGTCGGTAATGGCTTCGTAACTTTTGTTGAATACTTCTGCATTCAAGGTTACTTCTTCATTTTCATTGATGATCTTGGGTGCATTCACCCTGAACAAACTCTTGTCATTTTTAATAGAGAGGTATTGAACGATCTTACTCAGGAATTCATTGAAATTGGTGTTAGTGCCTTTCTCAGCATAGTCACGCATCTTCCATTTCCATAACCCGTCTCCTGTGAAAACGGCGCTTTTTAATCCTGCATTTTCATTGAAGACAAGTAAGGGATGATCTGTCTCTACAATTCCTATCTTTTGTGAAAGCATTATTTCAGTACCGTTGGCTGTACTGTAATTACCGAATGGAACTTTTACGGCTGGGAGATCTTTAAGCATGTTTTTCAATTCATCACTTAAGTTGAACAATGAAAAAGAAGGATTCAGCACTGGTTCGGCATCGTTTTGTTTTAATTGCGCCGGATTGAAGCGCAGGTACTGAATATTATCAGATGCCTGAGGTGCAATGAGGAAATAGGGAATGTTCTTGTTCCTTAAATTAGTCAATAGATTTCCTTGTGTTGCCTGATAACCGTGAACGATAACGAGATTGTATTTCCCGAGATCTTCATTGCTTTCATTCATGAAGGCTGTTTTTAATTCGTAAGAGATATTATGTGACAATGCATCTTTAACGACACCTAGATCGGGATGTACGGCATTGGCAAGGAGCAGTATTTTGTATCTGCTGTCGATCACGTCAACTAAAAATGAATGGGAATTGTTCTCCGTGTTTTTTTCTTCAGCTAGCAGATCTGTTTTCACAGTGTATTTGTGAACGCCGGCTGGCTCTGCCTGCAAGGTGAACATGACTGTTCCTGTAAACATATCTGAATTTACTCTTATCTTTTTTTCTTCTTTCTTTATTCCTTTTTCAAATAAGCTCACGGTGACTTCTTTACCATTGATGTGCTGAGCTTTTAATACGACCTCTGCAGGAAAAATATTTCCCAAATAAGAGAATGGATTGTGATCGATCTTTTGAATGGCGATATCTGTGACCTCAGTTGTGTCCCCAATTGCAATAGGGTAAATGGGAAAACCTAGTTTTTCGGAGGAATAGATCGGATTTGCTCCTTTGTTATAGATCCCATCTGAGATCAGGACCATTGCGCCGGTATTAGTATTGGAATAATTATTTTCAACATCTAACAAAAGCTGATGTAAATCTGTTTCTTTTTCCTTGAAGCTTGGAGTTTCCTCAGAATTCTTGCTTTCACTTCCGAACAGTATTGTTTTAAAACGAAAATCTGAGCCCAGCTCTTTTTTAAAAGCTTCAAGTTCTTTTTGCAGAGCAGAGCTGAGGTAGGTACTGTCACTCCCTGCTACCATTGAATGTGAATTGTCTATTGCAAGCAAGATAAGCGGTTCTTGTGTTTGATTTGTATACTGCTTGAAGAAAAAATGAAGCAACAGAAAAAGAATAAATGTGATGGAGAGAATTCGTAATGTGCACATCAGTTTCAGCGCCACACCAGGTACTTCTTTGTTTTTTTTATTCCGGAGATAGAGTAAAGCAGAAAGAAACAATGCAACAACAAAGCATAATACCAGAAGATACCAGGGATCACTGAATATTAAGTTGGATTGCAATTTAGCTTAAGAATTAAGTAAGCATACCCCCACACACGTTGATACACTGACCGGTAATGTAAGCACTGGCATCACTGGCAAGGAAAAGTGTGAGGTTGGCAACATCTTCGGGAGTTCCACCACGTTTCAAGGGAATGCCTTCCCTCCATTGCTGGATCATTTTTTCGTCGAGTGCAGCGGTCATTTCTGTTTCAATGAAACCGGGTGCCACTGCGTTACAGCGAATATTTCTTGATCCCAATTCGAGAGCAACAGATTTGGAAAAACCAATGATACCTGCTTTTGATGCGGCATAATTACTTTGTCCTGCATTTCCTTTCACGCCAACCACGGAACTCATGTTGATGATGGATCCTTTTCTTGCTTTCAACATCGGACGCTGAACAGCTTTTGTTAAATTGAAAACAGATTTTAAGTTTGCATTCATCACTTCATCCCATTGCACCTCGCTCATACGCATCAACAAAGTATCTCTTGTGATTCCGGCATTATTCACCAATACGTCAATTGTACCGAAAGCAGCAACAACAGAATTGACAAGTTCATCAGCAGCCTTAAAATCACCTGCATCACTTTTATAAGCCTGCGCTTTAACTCCAAAGGCTTGCAATTCTGCTTCCAGGACTTTTGCTTTATCATCAGAACTTACATATGTAAAAGCGACCTGCGCTCCGTTCTTTGCAAATTCAATGGCAATTGCTCGGCCAATTCCTCTTGTTGCGCCTGTTACCAGGACCACTTTATTCTGTAGATCTTTCATATAGTTATAACGTTAAGCAAAGATAATACTTATAAATAAGCCAGAAATGAGGTTGAATTTTAACAAATATTCTATTTTTGGCACGATGTTTGATTAATAGCCACTAATATTTAATATTCCATTCTATGAGAAACGCCAAGATAATTTTAAGCATGATCGTTCTGCTGATTTTAACAGCCAGACTAAGCTTTGCACAGAATAATGCGCAAATGAAAATGAATGCATTGATCAATTACCCTTTTTCCCCCGATTCATTACAGGGTTTTGATGCTCAGGCAGTTCAGAATGCTGCGGTCTCCGAAGGACTTTACGGGTCTGAATTAAAAGTGAAGATCGCTAGAGAAAAAAGGATCTTTATCAATAATAAATATGGTATTCAGCGCTATTTCAGACAGAAGTCAACTTACCTGTCGAATTATGCCTATGCAAAAACCAATGTCGTGCCGGCTTGTACCAATGAGGATTTTGAAGGTTCGGCTGCTGCTCAAATTACTTCTTCCAATCAGATCAATGGCTGGACCGTTACTGGTGATGATAATTCTAATTATCCTGACAATTGTAATCTTCAAACATGCTGTCCAAATGCACCTTTTGCAAGTGAATTGATCAATTGTCCTTCCGGAACTGGTTATATTGATCCTGTTATTGGTGGTGTTTATCCTATTTATTCTGTTTTCGGAAACGGAGCGAATAATGGGAATCCTACGAATCCTCAAATGCCTATTCCAATGGGTGGAACAAAAGTGATTCGTATCAATAATCCATTGGCAGGTGACAATACAGTTGAAAAACTTTCCAAGACGTTTGCAGTGACTCCTTCCAATGCATTGTTTCAATTTGCATTCGCATCAGTTTTCTTTACCAATCACGGTTGCTGTGATGGTGCAAATTTTCAGATCAAATTATCAGCTAATGGAAACACCTTATCATGTCCTAGTTATTCTATTGCAACTCCAAGTCAGCAGTGTACGACCGTTACTCCGATGCCTTTCTACAATTGCGGTTCGGGAACTCCTTTTACCGGGACAGGTACTTACATTTTCAATAAATGGAGTATTAATTCAATGGATCTTTCTACTTACATCGGTTCAAATATCACCATAGAGATCACAGTGAGTGACTGTATATACGGAGGACACTACGGTTATTCATTCTTCGATGCTCAATGTTCGCCAATGGTCATTTTGGGTAACGGTCAGGGATTCCCGGCTGGTACTCCAAGTATTACCCTGCCTACTTGCGGTGCAGCAGGCGCAACGGTTACTGCTCCCGGAGGACTAGGGCCTTATAGCTGGAACTCTTCACAGATCAGTATACCTGCTCCGTTAACAGTTCCAAATAATACCAACATCACACTTGTAACAAATCAGAGTGGTACAGTACTTCTTTCTATGAATCCTCCTGGGTCTTGCGCTCCTATTACAAAAGTTATCACTATCAGTGTGACTCCTGCACCGATCGCATTAGGTTCTGTTCAACAAGCAGGATGTACAAATACAATTTCTGCAGCGTCACTTACAACTGCCGGATCTGCTTCGGTGAATCCTGTGATCACATGGAGTCCTGTTCCCGGTTCCTTATCCGGAAATTCACTTACTGCAACTGGTCTTCCAATAGGAATTACCACGGTAACGGTATTGGATCCTTTAGGTTGTAAAGCAACAGTTACGTTAAATGTGTTGCCTGCACCTCCTCCTGTTACTTTCACGGTGAACAACCTTACCGGTTCGTATTCTATCACTTGTATCAATCCTACGA